>JAYEGK010000242.1:0-1677 GCA_034716265.1 Campylobacterota bacterium | reverse complement strand
ATTACTATCTTAAACTTCCCATAAAAGATTATGACTTAGAGGTATATGGTATAGAGAGCTTAGAGGATTTAGAAACTATATTAACTCAATATGGTAGTGTAAATCTTGTTGGTAAAAGTTTTGGGATTTTAAAATTTACTCACGAAAAAGAGGAGTATGATTTTTCATTTCCAAGAAGAGAGAGTAAAATAGGTTCTGGTCATCGTGGATTTGATGTAAAAATAGATAGTTCAATGAGCTTTAAAGAGGCATCTCTTAGACGTGATTTTACTATAAATGCTATGGGATATGATATTCAAAACAAAATATTCCTTGACCCCTATTGTGGACTAGCTGATATAAAACAGAAAACTCTACGAGCTGTAAATAGTAAAACCTTTGTAGAAGATCCTCTTCGTGTATATAGAGCTGTTCAGTTTTGTGCTAGATTTAACTATAAATTAGATAAGTATACATTTTTATTATCTCAAAAGATGGTAAAAAATGGTTTACTCCAAACTATTTCAAAAGAACGAATTTATACAGAGTTTACAAAACTCCTTTTAAAGTCACCTCAACCCTCCATAGGCTTAAAACTTATGAAAAAACTAGGAATTTTCAGCTATTTTCAGGAGTTAGAAAATAACGATTTTCAAGAGTTAGATGCTATGGTCAAGTTTCTAGATAGTGACAAAAAATCTAATCTTATCTTTATGTTGAGTGTTCTTTGTCATACAATGGGTATAGAGAATACAAAAAGTTTTCTAACAAAGCTTACAAATGAAAATAGACTGACAACCAAGATAGTCACTTTTGTAAAATATTATCAAACACCATCCAAACTTTTTAATGCTAAAGTAGATGATAAAGAGATAAGAAAACTAGCCACAAAAATAGATATAACAGATTTAGTAAAAGTTACTAAAGTATATAGTCCCTCTGCAGGAGAGTGGTTACTCCAGTCTGCAAAAGATCTTAAGGTAGATAAAAAAGCACTATCCCCTCTACTTAGAGGAAAAGATCTAATAAATTTAGGAGTTAAACCCTCTCCAAAATTTAAAGAGATTTTAGATAAAGTTTATGCGTTGCAGATGGAGGGTGTTGTTGTTGATTTTGAGAGTGCTTTAGAGATGGCTAAATCTAAATATCTCCCTTGAAAATATTCAATATCCAAATCTTCTAACTGTTGAATACTCTCTTCATTTTCGATTGTTGTAGCGATAACAATAATATCTAAACTATCCATTAAACCTTTTAGAGAGTTACTGTTTGCATTATCAATATCTGCTAACTCTAAAATATATTGTTTATCGATCTTAATATAATCAGGTTTTATATCTTGTAAAAAATCGATATTTTGAATATTTTCATTTAAGTTATCAACACCAAATTGAGCACCTCTTTTTTGAATAAATTCAACAAATGGTTTTATCTCTTCAATATGAGTGATCAATTTATAGCTTCCTATCTCAAACGATATATCTATATCTTTAGTTTTTAAGATAGTATCAAGATAACTATATGTTTGCGTATCTTTTATAAAATCGATAGAACAGTTAATAGCAACACTTTTTTTCCCACTTGTTATTGCTGCTTCTATTACAAATCTATCTATTGAGACTGTATATCCGAGTTGCTCAACCATTGGCATAAAAAATCCAGCATTACGAATCTCATTTTCATAGTTTAACCTTATAT
>JAYEGK010000241.1:0-1678 GCA_034716265.1 Campylobacterota bacterium | reverse complement strand
AGACCGATATAATATCGATAATATCCCCTTTTTTAATAGCATAGTTTGGATTTTTAAACATCTTAAATGCTATATTGTAACTATTGTATTTGAATGGTTCTACTATCGTATTGTTTATATCATCAGATAACTTATTAATAATTTTCTCTTTACGAAATATATCATTTTTGTAGATCTTCTCTTTTGTATATTTTCCTATAATCTCTTTATTTAATAAAGGGGTGGCTAATAGAAATTTTTTAGCAATCTGAACTTTTTTAAGGTCACCCTTCTCTATTTTTTTATGTTTAGCTATATCTTTTGATGCAACATAAACAACTCTTAATTGATTATTTTTAGTTATAATATTTTGATTGAGAGTATAAAAATAGTAAACTGCTCCAAGTGCAGATAACAGTAGTGAAGTTAGAACTAATATAATAGCAATCTGTTTATTAAACTTCATTACCACTCCTTTTATAAATTGGTTTATCTCGTATTTTATCATTTTTATTTAAATTTCAAGGTTTTTTCATTCTTCAAAGATAATTTTGATATAATTTTTCTTTTTAATATATTTACATAGTAATAAATAGAACTCAAGGAATTTTTTTGTTCAAAAAACTGATTTTGATACTTTTAAATGCTAATAATACAAAAGTAGATAAAGCAGAACAATTAAAACTACAACTTTCACTTATATCTGCGATGAGTGAAACTATCCATGCACTGCAACAAGAAAGAGGAACCTCTAGAGGATATATCGTTTCTAATGGAACAAAATTTCAAAAAGAGTTTCATACATCCACCCTAAAAAGCGATACTAAAATTTTCATCCTCTCTCAAATGCTAAAACAGAAAAATATTGATCTAATTTTAAATACTCAAGGAAAAAAGAAAATTATAGAAAAGTGGTCTCTCAAAGAAAAAGCTCAAGACTACACCTACCTTTGGCAGATAGCATCTATTTTATTGATTGTAATAATAATATTTATATATATTAACTATAAATTAAAAGCGCTTATCCATCAAAAAACAGAAGATATAGAGAAACAGAAGGAGGAGTTAGAACATCTTTTATCCTCTCTTGATGAAAATGTAATATTTTCAAAAACTGACTTAGAGGGTAAAATTTTACATGTAAGTAAAGCATTTTGTGAAATAAGTGGTTATTCAAAAGAGGAACTTATAGGAGAAGCACATAGTATTGTAAGACACCCTGATATGCCATCATCTACATTTAAAGATATTTGGAAGGCTTTAAAACAGCAAACATCTATTGTAGCAGAGATCAAAAACCGTAAAAAGAGTGGGGATTTTTATTGGGTTGAATCTAAATTTGAACCAGATTATGATAAAAATAACAATCATATAGGCTACACTGCTTTAAGAGTCGATATAACTTCAAAAAAAGCTGTTGAAGAGTTAAGTGATAATCTTGAAGAAAAAATTTTACTCCAGACACACAACTTAAAAAAACAGTTGGAGATTGTCAAAGTATCTAAAAAGAAGCAGAATGAACTTTTAGAGGAACTTGAAACTGTACATAAACATATAAAAGAATCGATAGAGTATGCTTCGCTTATACAGGGAGCTCTCATCCCTAACAATAAACTCTTTAGAGACTATTTTCAAGACTATTTCGCTATATGGCATCCTAAAGATACTGTTGGTGGTGATATCTACCTTTTTGAAGAGC
>JAYEGK010000240.1:0-1679 GCA_034716265.1 Campylobacterota bacterium | reverse complement strand
GGAAAAACCTACAAACTTTATTTTACCATCGATAGAGATACTGCAGTTAGGTGATATAACCTCTCATAGTATGGATGAGTCTGAGTTAGATGAAAAGATAGGTGTTCTTATAGAGAAACTTGCACACTTTAAAGTAAATGGTGATGTTGTACGTACTTATGCTGGTCCTGTTGTTTCTACATTTGAGTTTAAACCAGCATCAAATGTTAAAGTAAGTAAAATTTTAAGTTTGCAAGATGATTTAGCGATGGCATTGAGTGCTGAGACTATCCGTATACAAGCTCCTATTCCTGGAAAAGATGTTGTTGGTATTGAGATACCAAATGCAACGGTAGATACTATCTATCTTCGTGAACTTCTTGATTCTAAACTTTTTAAAGAGTCATCATCACCATTAACGATAGCACTTGGTAAAGATATAGTTGGAAAACCTTTTATAACAGACCTTAGAAAACTTCCTCATCTTCTCATAGCGGGGACAACAGGAAGTGGGAAGAGTGTTGGTATAAATGCGATGATACTTTCACTTTTATATAAAAACTCACCAGACCAACTTAGAGTTTTAATGATAGACCCTAAAATGTTAGAGTTTTCTATCTACAATGAGATACCTCATCTTCTAACACCTGTTATCACAAAATCTAAAAAAGCTGTTTTAGCACTTAGCAATATGGTTTTAGAGATGGAGCGTCGCTATGAACTGATGGCAAATTCAAGAACTAAAAATATAGATAACTATAATGATAAAGTAAAAAAAGAGGGTGGAGAGCATTTTCCCTATATTGTAGTTATTATTGATGAACTTGGCGATCTGATGATGACAAGTGGTAAAGAGGTTGAACACTCCATAGCAAGACTTGCTCAGATGGCGAGAGCTGCTGGTATCCACCTCATAGTAGCAACGCAACGTCCATCTGTTGACGTTGTAACAGGTCTTATCAAGGCAAATCTTCCATCTCGTATATCTTATAGAGTTGGACAGAAGATAGATTCTAAGATTATTTTAGATCAGATGGGTGCAGAATCCCTTTTAGGGAAAGGCGATATGCTTTTTACTCCTCCAGGTTCAACAGGTTTAGTACGACTTCATGCACCGTGGAGTACAGAGGAGGAGATAGAGGAGATTGTTGAGTTTATTAAATCACAACGTAAACCAAACTATGATAAAAACTTTTTATTAGATGAAACGGAGAAGATAAATATGGGACAAAAAGATATTGGTAATGAGTTAGACCCTTTATATGAGGAAGCAAAAAATATAGTGCTATCGGATAGAAAAACATCTATCTCCTATCTACAAAGAAGATTGCAGATAGGGTATAACCGTTCAGCAAGAATTATAGAACAGTTGGAACAGAGTGGAGTGTTGTCTGCTCCAAATCCAAAAGGTATAAGAGAGATAGTATAAAAAATTATGATAAAACCAAACTTCATTTTTACAAAATATTATAACCATTTTAATGTTTATGTCAAAAACCTAGAGAACTTATCTGTAGAACAGATACAGGAGATAGAAGATTTTGTAGAGAAAAGATATGGTTTTTTCAATTTTGAAACCTACTCTTTTCAGGTTCAAAAACGTTTAGATTTTGATGATTTTGTTACTTTAATGAAAATCAGTGGTTTTGAAGCAGATTTTAAAGAGAAATTTTTAAAGAAAAAAGTAAAAGAGAGAATAG
>JAYEGK010000239.1:0-8855 GCA_034716265.1 Campylobacterota bacterium | reverse complement strand
GAAAAAAAACTACAATGGAAGCAAGTTTTTAGTAAATATCAGTTAGAATTTCATAAAAACAGAGATTTTTTTTCACACAATAATAATCTGAAAATTTCATTAAAAGATGCCATTTTACAAAATGATGGTTCTATAATAAGCGATGGCGAAAGGATATATAGTCTAAGATGAGTGAAGTAATAGTAATTGCAAATCAAAAGGGTGGTGTTGGTAAAACAACAACTGCTGTAAATTTAGCAGCATCATTAGCAGTAGCGGAAAAAAAAGTTCTTTTAATCGATGTAGATCCTCAAGCGAATGCCACTACATCATTAGGATTTCATAGAAACGATTACGAATTCAATATATATCATGTATTAACTAATAGCAAAAAATTAAAAGATATTATCTTAAAATCGGATATAGCAACACTCCATTTAGCTCCATCAAATATAGGTCTAGTTGGGATAGAAAAAGAGTATTATGATGCAGATAATGCAAAGGGACGTGAGTTAGTTTTAAAAAGTGCTATTGCAAATATTAAAAAAGAGTATGATTATATTATCATAGATGCACCTCCTGCTCTTGGACCTATGACTATCAATGCACTAGCTGCTTCAAATTCAGTTATTATCCCTATTCAGTGTGAATTTTTTGCATTAGAGGGACTTGCACAACTTTTAAATACCATTAAAGTTGTTCGAAAATCTATAAATCCAAAACTCAATATCAAGGGCTTTTTGCCAACAATGTTTAGCTCACAAAACAACCTTTCTGAACAGGTATTTTCAGATCTACGGCAACATTTTAATAGCAAACTTTTTAAAGATGGTGAGGAGTTTATAGTTGTTCCTAGAAATGTTAAGCTAGCAGAGTCCCCATCCTTTGGAAAACCAGCAATTTTATATGATGTAAAATCTAAAGGTGTTGTTGCCTATCAAAACTTAGCAAAGCTCATTATAAAATAATTCAAAATAGAGATTTTTTTTATACAAATTATAAAAAACATCTTATTTTCCCTCTACTTTAACTGTCCTTTTAATTTTATCGTTGTATAATTTCACAACTTTTAGGAGGTGCTATGTTAGATATAAACCCAATACTACTTTTGGTTACATTTGTTGTATTTCTTTCGCTTATTGCCGTTCTAAACAGTTGGCTTTATAATCCATTATTCGCTTATATTAACAAACGTGATGAAGATATCAAGAACGACTTAGATAAAGTTGGTTCAAATGATGATGAAATCAATGAGTTAAATGAAAAAGCAGAATCTATAATTATGAATGCTAAACTAGAAGCTACGGCCCTAAGAGAAAAAGTTATTGCGGATGCTAAGAGATTAGCAGATAGTAAACTAGAGGCAAAACGTGCTGAATTAGCTGATAAATATTCTGAATTTGAGAAATCACTTGAAGAATCTAAAACTCAGTTAGTAAGTGAGTTGACGTCTGAAGTTCCACTATTTAAAGAAGCTGTTAAAGCTAAATTTAGTCAAATATAAAGGATGTTATGTGAGTAGAATTTTAGTATTAATGCTAAGTATGTCAACTTTTGCATTAGCATCTGATGTAATTACAGATGGTAGTACAGATATTGTTGAGAGAACACTTAACTTTATATTGTTTGCTGGACTAATTTGGTATTTGGTAGCGGAACCAGCAAAAAGCTTTTTCCAAGCGAGAACGCAAAGTATTGCTGATGAACTAAAAAAAGTTCAAGATAGGTTGAATGAATCTATTGCTCTAAAAAAAGAAGCAGAGGCAAAAATTGCTGATGCTGAAAAATATGCAGAAGAGCTAGTAGTTTCATCTAAAAAAGAGAACAAACTTATTAATGAGAAAATGATAGAACAAAGTGAATTTGAACTTGAAACATTAACGAAGCAACATGATTCTGCTAAAGAATTTGAGCAAAGAAAAATGGTTAATAATGTTGTTGAAGAGATTTTAAATGATGTACTCAATGAGAGTAGTGCTAGCTTTGATAAAAAAGCGATGGCTAGTATTATTTTGAAAAAGGTGGCATAATATGGAAGAATTGATTGCAAAAAAATATATCAAAGCTATGACTCATGGTTTAGATATTGCAGTTGTTAAAAATATGACTCTAATTTTTTCTACATTAGCGGATTCATTTAAAGATGAAGAGTTTGTAAATATAATTAATAATCCTTATGTTGATGATAATGATAAGTTAGTAATTTTATTAGAATCAGTGAAAGCTGTTAAATCTAATGAACTTGATAATTTTATTAAGCTTATTGTTGAAAACAAGAGAATTAATATCATTCCTTCTATTGCTGAAGAGATGAGAAAAAACTTAGCCAAAGAGACTAAAACTTATCAAGGTGTTGTCTATAGTGATACTGCTATCGATAAAAGAACGGTAAATGAGTTAGGTAAGGGTTTAAGTAAAAAGTTCGATTCAAAGATTACTTTAACATTTGTAAAAAATGATTTTAGTGGTATTAAAGTTGATGTTGAAGATATTGGTGTAGAGATTAATTTTTCTAAATCAAGAATCAATACACAGATGATAGAACATATATTAAAAGCAATTTAACTTTCAAAGAGAGGAGAACAATAGTGGTAGCAAAAATTAAAGCTGATGAAATTAGCTCAATAATAAAAGAACGTATCAAGAATTTTGAATTAAATGTTGATATTAGTGAAACTGGTAAAATTGTTTCTTATGCTGATGGTGTTGCACAAGTTTACGGACTTAGCAATGTTATGGCTGGAGAGATGGTAGAGTTTGAAGATGGAACTCAAGGTTTAGTAATGAATCTTGAAGAGAGTAGTGTTGGTGTCGTTATTTTAGGTGCTGGTTCTGGATTACGTGAAGGTATGTCAGTTAAAAGACTTGGTAAACTTCTTCGTGTTCCTGTTGGAGATGCTCTTCTTGGTCGTGTTGTAAATGCACTTGGTGAACCAATTGATGGTAAAGGTCCAATCGAAACAACTGAAACTCGTTTTGTTGAGGAAAAAGCACCAGGAATTATGAATAGAAAATCGGTTCATGAGCCTTTAGCAACTGGTATTAAAGCGATTGATGCTCTAGTTCCAATTGGTCGTGGTCAACGTGAACTTATTATTGGTGATAGACAAACTGGTAAAACAACAATCGCTATCGATTCAATTATCAATCAAAAAGGTAATGGTGTTGTTTGTGTATACGTTGCAATCGGTCAAAAAGAATCAACAGTAGCTCAAATTGTTCGTCGTTTAGAAGATCATGGTGCAATGGAGTATACAATCGTTGTATCTTCAACAGCTGCTGAAGCTGCTGCACTTCAATTTTTAGCTCCATATACTGGTGTTACTATGGGTGAATATTTCCGTGATAATGCAAGACATGGTCTAATCGTTTATGATGATTTAACTAAACATGCTGTTGCTTATCGTGAGATGTCACTAATTCTTCGTCGTCCTCCAGGTCGTGAAGCATATCCTGGTGATGTTTTTTATGTTCACTCTCGTCTACTTGAGCGTGCTGCAAAATTAAGTGATGAAGAGGGTGCTGGTTCTTTAACTGCACTTCCAATTATTGAGACTCAAGCTGGTGATGTTGCGGCATATATTCCAACGAATGTTATCTCAATTACTGATGGTCAAATCTTCTTAGAAACAGATCTATTTAACTCGGGTGTTCGTCCAGCAATTAATGTTGGTCTTTCAGTTTCTCGTGTTGGTGGTGCTGCTCAGATTAAAGCTACTAAACAAGTTGCTGGTACTTTACGTCTTGATCTTGCTCAATATCGTGAACTTCAAGCATTTGCTCAGTTCGCATCTGATTTAGATGAAGTTTCTCGTAATCAACTAGAGCGTGGACAAAGAATGGTAGAAGTATTGAAACAGGGTCCTTTCTCTCCTCTTGCTGCTGAGAAACAAGTTTTAATTATTTTTGCTGGTAATGAAGGTTTCCTAGACGATATGGATGCATCGAATGTTGTTCGTTTTGAGTCTGAGTTATATCCATTTATTGAAGCGTCATATCCTCAAATATTTGAAGACATTAGAAGTAATTCTAAAGTTAATGATGATACAAAAGCATTAATGATAAAAGCACTTGAAGAATTCAAAGCTACTTTTGTAGCGGCATAAGGAATACTTTATGGCAAACTTGAAAGATATTAAAAGACAGATAGGAAGTGTTTCTAACACTCAAAAGACAACACGTGCGATGAAACTTGTATCAACTGCAAAACTTCGTCGTGCTGAAGAGTTAGCTAAACGCTCTCGTCTTTATGCTGACAAAATGAATCAGGTAATTGCCGAAATAGCTGGACGCATAAAATGCAATAAAGTTGGCGGAATTGAAAATCGTTGTTTTACAGAGATTGAAAATCCAAAAACAGTTGATATTGTTTTTGTAACTGCAGATAAAGGTTTATGTGGTGGTTTTAATATTCAAACTATTAAAGCTGTTAATAAACTGATTGCAGAATATAAAGAGAAAAATGTAAAAGTGCGTTTACGTGGTGTCGGTAAAAAAGGTATTGAATTTTTTAAATATAATGAAGTAGAACTTTTTGATTCAGTTAGAGACCTTAGCTCTAAACCTGATAAAACTAGATCAGATGAGTATATTAAAACTTCGATAGAAGATTATAAAGATGGCAAAATTGATGCTCTTCATATTGTATATAATGGATATAAAAACATAATAACTCAAGAGTTACATGTGAATAAAATATTACCAGTAGATACAACTAAATTTGAATGTAGTGAAACAGCTGATTCAATGCTTGAGATTGAAGCTCAAGATGAAGAACATATGCTTGATTCTTTAGTGAATAGATATATTGAATATAATATGTATTACTCTTTAATTGACTCGGTTGCAGCTGAACATAGTGCTAGAATGCAAGCTATGGATACAGCAACAAATAACGCAAAAGAGATGGTTAAAGGGCTTAATGTTGAATATAACAAAGCTAGACAAGCAGCAATTACTACAGAACTAATAGAGATTATTAGTGGTGTGGAGTCGATGAAATAATGGAGAAAAATATGATTGGTAAAATAAGCCAGGTAATGGGACCAGTTGTTGATGTTGATTTTGATGGTTATCTACCAGTAATCAATGAAGCAATTGAAGTTAAAGTAAGTGTTGAAGGTAATGAAAACCGTTTAGTACTTGAAGTTGCAGCTCACTTAGGTGATGGTCGTGTTAGAACGATTGCAATGGATATGAGTGAAGGTTTAGTACGTGGTATGGATGCTACTGCTACTGGTGCTCCTATCAAAGTTCCTGTTGGAGAGAAAGTACTTGGTCGTATTTTTAATGTAATTGGTGAGACTATCGACGGTGGAGATCAAGTTACTGATGCACCTGAATGGTCGATTCACCGTGCTCCACCACCACTAGTTGATCAATCAACTACTACTGAAATGTTTGAAACAGGTATCAAAGTTGTTGATTTACTTGCTCCTTACGCTAAAGGTGGTAAAGTTGGACTATTTGGTGGTGCTGGTGTTGGTAAAACAGTTATTATCATGGAGCTTATTCATAATGTTGCTCATGGTCATGATGGTTTATCAGTTTTCGCTGGTGTTGGTGAGAGAACTCGTGAGGGTAATGACCTTTACTATGAGATGAAAGACTCAAATGTACTTGATAAAGTTGCACTGTGCTACGGTCAGATGTCAGAACCTCCAGGAGCTCGTAACCGTATCGCTCTTACTGGTCTTACAATGGCTGAGTACTTTAGAGATGAGAAAGGTCTTGACGTTCTAATGTTCGTTGATAATATCTTCCGTTTTGCACAATCAGGTTCTGAAATGTCAGCTCTTCTTGGTCGTATCCCTTCAGCTGTTGGTTATCAACCAACTTTAGCTCGTGAAATGGGTGCATTACAAGATAGAATTACATCAACTAAAAATGGTTCAATCACTTCTGTTCAAGCTGTTTATGTACCAGCAGATGATTTAACGGATCCAGCTCCAGCTTCTGTTTTTGCTCACTTAGATGCAACAACAGTACTTAACCGTAAAATTGCTGAAAAAGGTATCTATCCTGCAGTTGATCCATTAGATTCAACTTCAAGATTACTTGATCCACAAATTTTAGGTGATGAGCATTATGGTGTAGCTCGTGGTGTACAACAAACACTTCAAAAGTATAAAGATTTACAAGATATCATTGCGATTCTTGGTATGGATGAGCTTTCTGAAGATGACAAAAATGTTGTTGAACGTGCTCGTAAAATTGAGAAGTTTTTATCTCAACCATTCTTTGTTGCAGAAGTATTTACTGGTGCTCCTGGTAAGTATGTTTCATTAGCTGACACTATTAAAGGTTTCAAAGGAATCTTAGATGGTGAGTATGATCATATGCCAGAATCTGCATTCTATATGGTTGGTTCTATGGATGAAGCTATCGAGAAAGCTGAAAAGCAAAAAAACAAGTAATTCTAAACTAAAGGACTGATATGGATAAGTTGAAACTTGAAATCCTAACACCTAATGGTGAAATCTTTAATGATGAAGTTGTTAGTGTAGTTCTTCCAGGTGAAGAGGGGGAGTTTGGTGTGCTAGCACAGCATGCTTCTCTATCCACTTTACTTGAAGCTGGTGTTGTTGACATCGAAAAAGAGGACAAATCAATCGAATCTATTCTTATTAACTGGGGTGTTGTTCAGGTTGATGAGGGAAAAGTTATTGTTTTAGTTGAGGGTGCTGTTGCTATTCGCGGTGAAAATGAAAGTGCTATTGCTAGTGCTCTTGAAGAAGCTAAAGAGCTTATAAACTCTATTGCTGATTCAAGTACAGCTATCGCTTCTGTTTCAGCAAAAATAGAGTCTGCAGCACAAAGATTACTTTAATCTATGGCAAATGATTTAATAGATTTCTATTTAAAGAGTCACCCAGTTACACTGGGTGTTCTTGCTTTACTCTCAATATATTTTATTGTATTAAACTGGGTGTTTTTTTATCGTTACTTCTCTCTAAATAGTTGGCTTTCTCGTGAAAATAGTTCATTGGAAACATTACTTTTAGGTGCTTCAACAGTGAGTGAACAATCTTTCTTAAATAATTTCCTAAAAACAAGTACAAATGTTACAAAAGAGATTTTAGATTTAGCTATGCTTGCAGCTACTAAAGAGGCTACAAAGGGATTATCTATACTCTCTGTATTTGCATCTACAACACCATTTATTGGTTTATTTGGTACGGTAGTATCTATTTTAGACACTTTTACTCATATTGGTCAAACGACAGGGAGTATGTCTATCATTGCAAGTGGTGTTTCTGATGCACTAATCGCGACAGCGGCAGGTATTTTTGTTGCAATATTTGCGTATACTTATCATCAAATATTAAAACGACAATCTTTTGAACTGGTAAGTTTTTTACAGATGCAAAGTGATGCTATATTAGCACGTAAAGTTACAGTATGATTTATGATTGGGACGATAAACCAGAACTAAACATAACACCACTTGTGGATGTTATGTTAGTATTATTAGCTATTTTAATGGTTATTGCACCTAATATCATTTATGAAGAGAACATTAAACTTCCTCAGGGTTCCGCTTCATCACAACTCTCAAAAATACCTCCTGTACATATCTCAATAGATGAAAAATTGAATGTTAAAATAAATAAAGATAATTATCTTTTAAACTCTTTTATGGATAATTTTAGTTTATATGCTACAAAATTAGATAAAAAGGCTACGGTCTTAATTAGTGCAGATAAAAGCTTAGATTATGGTATTGTGATGTCAATTTTGGCAGCTGTAAAACAAGCTGGGTTTACAGAGGTTTCGTTAGCAACAAATGGTTAAAAATAGTACCTACTTTTATTTAGGTGGTTTAATATCACTCTCTCTTTTTATATTTTTCTTATCTCTTTTTTTTTATATGATGTTTCTCTCCTCTAGTGTAAAAACTTATGCTCTAGAAAAAAACAACTATATATCTATCTCCTTAACTACACCAACTATAGAGATTAAAAAAGATAATAAAAAGATAGAGAGAAAGGTTGTAACTGAAAACTCTTCTGTTGCTAGTGTTAAAAAAGAGCAACTTCAAGATGTGAATGTTGAAGATCTTTTTAGTGATGTATGGACAAATAAAATTACAACTAAGAAAAAAGAGCCAAAAAGAGTGGAGCAAAATATTGTCAACTCAAAGGTACTTAAAGAGTTAGAGAAAAAGATAAAAACTCTAGAACCTCAAGAGAGAGAAAAAATTTCTAAAGATAATTCAAGTGAACAAAAGAGTCAAGAGGATAAAAAGGAGATAAAGAGTATCTCAGCAGGGGAGTATAATGAATATCTAGCAAAAATAAATGCTTTAGTATATCAGCACTTTAATCCACCAAAAAATTCAGAAGGTCATAGTGTTAAAGCTGTTATTGAACTGAGTGCTATTGGTAAAGTGAAAGATTTTAGAATTTTAACCTATTCAGGTAATGATTCTCTTAATGGAGAGTGTGATAGAATAAGGGCTAGATTACTTCGTGTTATTTTTCCTTTAAATCCAAAAAATATACCAAGTCGGACTATTGTTATACTAACATCTAAGGAGTAAAATTGAAAATATTATTTTCGTTATTTATGTTATTTACTTTATCATTTGGAGCTGATGCAACAATAGAAGTAATAAAAAAAGCTGAGTCTTTACCAACAATAGCAGTTGAAGATTCCTCTGTTGATTATGATAAAACATTTAAACTTACATTTTTCAAATCTATTATTGCGGATTTGAATGTTATCTCAATTTTTAATGTTGATAGACATCATAGGGTTGTTGATTTTGAGAACTCTGATGTTCTTGTTGACAATAGAGATATGAGTTATGTTTTACGATATAAAATGTCTAAAAATGATAATGGTTCGTTGAATATCCAGTTAAAACTATTACA
>JAYEGK010000238.1:0-1688 GCA_034716265.1 Campylobacterota bacterium | reverse complement strand
CGATGCACTACCATATTTACTACTATTTCCCTTATTGCCTCTAATGGATAATCATACTTCTCTTCTCGTTGAGGATTGCCTGTGATGATATACTCTACCATAAGATGTTTTTTTATAAACTCCAATGCCATATCTATTTGAGTTAAAATATCTGTATTTATATCTATATTATCAATTATTTTAGTATCACTTTTAAATCTTCCTATTTGAAATGCTGTTAAAACAGAGTTATTTGAAGTAAAAAGTAGATATGCACCAAATGTTAATTTATCATTTTTAATCAACTCATATTTTCTTAAAATACTCATAGGGTCGTCATTAAAGGTTTTGTTTTGAAATTTTTCTATTTTTTGTATAAAGTTGTCTATATTATCTTGAGAAATATCACTAAAACTATGCCTATCATCTTCATAATAATCCCAGCTTGAATTTATACTTTTTAAGTGTTCGTTAGATATTTCATCTAAACTCATAATATGATTTGAATTTTTTACTCTTTTATAGTATCTATTTTTATAGGATATTGGCTTTAGTGGATATTCCTTAACATCAACTATCAAAATTATTTTATTTTGTAAATTGTACTCATATATATCAACTATGATACTTGGCTGAGTATTTTGTTTTATTTGATTTATATAGCTTTGAATACTTTCATTATTTACATCTACTCCAACTATTTCAGAACTATCTGTAACCCCTATAAATATCTTCCCACCTCTAGCATTTGCAAAAGCTACCACAGACTCTATAAGCTCTTTTTGAAATGATAACTTAAACTCTACAAATTGATTTTCACCATCATCTATAGTGGTTTGCATTATTTGTCTCCCAATAATTCTTGAATTTTCTGATAAGGTGGATAACTAATAAGTACCCCTTTTAGTAGTCCTTGATATACAAACATACTTCCACAAGCTACGGCATCTACATTTGTGGTTTCAAAAACTTCTTTTATATGGTTTAAATTTCCAGCTCCGCCAAGAGCTATAATAGGTACTTTTGTATTTGATTTTATCTCTTTTAAAAGTTCTATATCATACCCTTTCATAACTCCATCATTATCTATGCTATTTATCACTATCTCACCAGCACCTAATGATTCTACTTTTTTTATGAAGTCAACTGGATGTAATTTTGTATTTTTTTTACCATTGTTTATAAAAACTTTTTTCTTACCCCAAAAATCTTTTTTTATATCTACTGTTACTATGATAGATTGATTTCCAAATATAGTAGCAGCTTCTTTTATAAGGTTTGGATTGTTTACAGCTTGGCTACTTAAAGATACCTTTTCAACTCCCAGAGCATAGATTTTCTTCATCTGCTCTATATTTTTCACACCACCACCATAACAAAGTGGCATAAAACACTCACTCGCTATATCTTCTATCATTTTATAGTTTGGTTCTCTATTTTCTACAGTAGCATCTATATCTAAGAACATCAACTCATCTACTTCTTTTTCATTAAATATTTTGATGGCATTTAGAGGATCACCGATATATGTAGGCTTTTTAAATCTCTCTGTTTTATAAAGTCCCCCTTTATGCAAGAGTAAGCAAGGTATAACTCTTTTTTGCAACATCACATCTCTCCAAAGTTTTTAAGTAGTTGCATACCAAATTTATGACTTTTTTCAGGATGAAACTGTACACCGTAAATATTATCTTTATAGATGCTACATG
>JAYEGK010000237.1:0-1693 GCA_034716265.1 Campylobacterota bacterium | reverse complement strand
TATGGAATGTTTGAAGAGGCTCGTTACTTTAGTGCTGGAGATATTTTTGAGGGTTTTGAGACACATTTAGGGAAAGTTTCAATGCTTGTTTGTGAAGATTTGTGGCATGCGGGTGTGCATCATCAACTTTTTGAAGAGAATCCTGATTATATTATCGCGCTTGTTGCGTCGCCTGCACGTGGATTTGAAGATGATGGTTTGTTAATTCAAGATCAGTGGTATGCACTTTTAAAATCAGTTGCACTGCATTGTGATGCTAAAGTTGTCTTTGTAAACCGTGTTGGTTTTGAGGATGGTTTAGGTTTTTGGGGTGGAAGCTGTATAGTTGACAGAGATGCAAGAGTTGTACATAAACTCCCCCATTTTGAAACCTTAACGAAAACATTTAATATAGATGGGAGATAGAGTGAAAATAGCAATAATGGGCGCAATGCCAGAAGAGATAGCACCTATACTTGAAAAAATTGGTGAGTATAAAACAACAGAGTATGCAAACAACAGATATTACGAAGCTACGTATAAAGGTACTGAGTTAGTAGTAGCATACTCTAAGATAGGAAAAGTTTTTTCAACTCTTACCGCTACAACTATGATAGAGCATTTTGGATGTGACAGGCTTCTTTTCTCTGGAGTGGCTGGTGGGATAAATCCAACTCTTAAAATCGGTGACTTGATAGTTGCTACAAAACTCTCTCAACACGATTTAGATATTACTGCATTTGGTCATCCTCTGGGATTTGTTCCAGGTGGTTCTGTTTTTGTTGATACAGATAAAGAGTTGTTAGAACTTTCAAAAACCGTTGCCAATGAGTTAGGTAAAACCGTTCAAGAGGGCGTTATCGCGACCGGAGATCAGTTTATTCATCAAGAGTCCGTAAAAGAGAACATTGTTAAAAACTTTAACGCTGACGCTTTAGAGATGGAGGGTGCTTCCGTTGCCGTTGTTTGCGACGCTTTAAATATTCCATTTTTTATTTTACGCGCAATTAGTGATACTGCTGACACAGATGCTTCTTTTTCATTTGATGAGTTTATGGAGTCAAGCGCTATTATCTCAGCAGAGTTCGTTATGAGAATGGTAAACTCCATTATTAGTAACGCTAAATGAACAAAGTCCATTTAGCTACGCTAACACTAGGTTTGTGCGTTGAATAAAATCAAATCAATTACTCCATCTAAAAAAATTATGTCAAAACTAGGCAAAACAAATGCCGAGTTTGAACTTATAGAGGAGGGGGATAAGATACTTGTTGGTCTGAGTGGCGGTAAAGATTCACTAACTATGATTCATGCTATGAAAGAGCAACAGCGTCGCGCTCCTTTTGATTTTGAGTTTGTAGCAGTTACTATAAGCTACGGAATGGGTGAAAACTATGATGCTCTGATAGAGCACTGCAAAAAGTACGATATACCTCATGTTGTCAAAGATACTAAAGTATTTGATTTGGCAAAAGAGAAGATTCGTAAAAACTCCTCTTCGTGTAGTTTCTTTTCGCGTATGAGAAGAGGGTATCTCTACACTAGTGCAGAGGAGCTAAATTGTAATAAAGTAGCACTTGGTCATCACATGGACGATGCTGCTGAGAGTTTTTTTATGAACTTTATATATAACGGTCAGATGCGCTCTTTAGCTCCTAAGTATAGAGCAGGGAATGGTCTGTTGGTTATTCGTCCTCTTATTCAGATGAGAGAA
>JAYEGK010000236.1:0-1705 GCA_034716265.1 Campylobacterota bacterium | reverse complement strand
TGGAGCTTATCAAGACAAAAACTCAAGTTCAGTTAGCTCGTAAAGGTATCGGTCTTCAAATCGCTAAAATTAGAACAGAGATCAAATCTTCAAATGAAAAGGTGATCTTCTTAGAAAAAGAGTTAGCACTTGCTAATGAGATTTATAGTAATTATGAGGGTCGATATAGAGAAAAACTCTCCTCGATGAGTGATGTTATTATTAAACAATCTCAACAGATTGAGAAAATTTTAGAGTTACAGATGGTAAAAAACACAAGAAATGAGCGTATTTTCGCTTTAGAAAAATTAGCAAATGGAGATTTATAGATGAAAAAGTTTTTACTAGCAACTGCCGTTCTTAGTGCTACACTTATAGCGGAAACTATCACATTATCGGGAAGTATTATTTCTGACAATCAAAAGATGATTACAAGTCGTTTTATGGGATTTGTAACAAGTGTAAATGTATCTGAAGGTGAACAGGTTAGAAAGGGTCAAGTATTGTATACTATTGACTCAAGAGAGATCGATTCAGCAAAAAGACAAGCACAATCAGGATTACAAATCTATGAAAATCAGTACCAAAATCTTAAGATAAATCTCGAAAGACATAAAAGATTATTAAAAAAAGATATGGTTTCAAGGTATGAGGTTGAAAACCTTGAACTTGCTGAAAAAAATCTTAAAGATATGATTAAAATAGGGAAAGCTAGACTTGCTGAAGTTGAAAATCAATATGTTTATTTAAATGTAAAAGCACCAAATAGTGGTGTAGTAGTTTCTAAAAATATTAAAGTTGGGGAGATGGCGATGCCTGGTATGCCAGCTATCGTTTTATCTGATTTAAGTAATCTAAAAATAGCAGCTGAAATTGCTGAAACTAATCTTGCACTTATTAAACATGGTAAAAAGGTAACTGTAAAAATACCATCTCTGGATATAGTAACTGTTGGTAGAGTTACAGCTATTATACCAAACTCTAACCCTATGACACATACATTTAAAATTAAAGTTTCATTCAAAACTAGAAATAGATCAGTATATCCTGGTATGTATGCAACTGTTGATATTGACTAAGGTATTATAATGGCTAAAATAAAAGAAGAGCATGAATATGAGGAGTATAAACCATCCGATTCAGCTGGTGTATTAGCAAAAGCATTTATTAGAAGTCCATTAAGTGTTGTACTTGGTGTATTTTTAATAGCGATCGGTTATATCTCTTTACTCATCATGCCTAGAGAGGAAAACCCTCAAATGGTTGTCAGTGGTTCAACAGTTATTGTTGCACTACCAGGTGCTACTGCTGAAGAGGTCTTACAAGTTATTGTAAAACCTCTTGAGAGAAAGCTTAAAGAGGTTAAAGGTGTACAGCATCTCCACGGTATGGCTTTAGATAATGTAGGTATCGTAAATGCATCATTTTTTATAGGTGAAACAAAAGCAGATTCTAACCTTAAAATCTACGATAAAATTATGCAAAACAATGCAATATTCCCAAAAGGTGCTATGAATCCTCTTGTAAAACCTCTTGATATCGATATCGATATTCCTATTGTGACTGTTGCTTTTTACTCAAATGATCCAGAAGCAGATCGAACAAATCTTTACAACTCTGTAAAAGAGATTCAATACCATATTAATAGTCTTGATAATGTTGCTGTTACAAATATTAAAGGTGGACATAAGACACAATTTAATGTGGAGGTAGATATAAATAAACT
>JAYEGK010000235.1:0-1710 GCA_034716265.1 Campylobacterota bacterium | reverse complement strand
GCAAAACTAGCATCTTTAAAACTTATGAACAACAGAGGAATGATGATTCCTATTACTGAACTTGTAACTATTAAAAAAATTAAATCTAATCCTATCATACTCAGTAAAAACTTACGTCATATGACAAGTGTTATGGCTGAAACAGATATGGTTTCTCAAGTCTATCCTCTTATGGAAGCAAAACAACTGATTATCGATACATTTGCAAACGAGTATAAGATTAAAACAGTTGGTTTATTTGATCTACAACTTACAGATAGAAAAACTTTAATGATCTATGATCTTCATTGGGATGGAGAGATGCAGGTAACAATAGATACTTTTATTGAACTTGGTGGTGCTTTTATCGCTGCTTTAGTTTTAATCTTTTTACTAATGGTTATCTATTATCAAAGCTACACACTTAGTGCTATCATTCTGTTAGGTTCATTTCTCTCTATTATTGGTGTTATTGTTGGTCACTGGATTATGGATGTTACATCAAAAGATACATTCTTTCTAACTGCAACATCACTTATTGGATTTATTGCACTTATCGGTATCAGTTCTCGTAACTCTCTACTTCTTATAGATTATACAAAACAACTTATGGAAGAGGAGGGATTACCACAGCATGAAGCTATTGCTAAATCAACAGCAACACGTGCAAAACCTATTTTCCTTACTGCTGTTGCCATTATATTAGCATCAACTCTTCTTGCTGGAGATGCTGTTTTTGGTGGTCTTGGTGTTGCTCTTATTTTTGGTACTATTGCAGCGGTTATTGTTTCTTTACTTGTTGTACCTGTCCTTTTAAATATGGTAGATTTAACGGATCATTTTCGTTTAGAAACAGATGAAAATGAGTATGATAATGAAGAAGAAGAATATGATGAGTATGAAAATGGGGAACAGTTTATTAAACATCATTAAATAAAACCTACATCTCACTATAAGAGATGTAGATTTTTAAACTATTTTACTCTAAAATTGATTTCACCACCATTATAGGTTTCCATTTTTCAAAAGAACCCTTCTGCAAAAAATCTATATTAAGTTTTGAATCTTTATAATCTCTCAAAAAAGCATTAAAAAATATTTTTATTTTATTATCTATTCCAAAAAAAAGTATATAGTTTTTTATCCCTATCTCTATCTCCCTCTTCGTTTTTTGAAACCTTAATGCTTGTTCTATCTGCACTAAATAACAGAGTCGAAAGAGTGCTGCTAACAACCTATATTTGGAGCTAATTTTAAAATAGGGCTTTACAATTTTTTCTATATTTTCAACATCTCCCTGCATCGCATATCTATTTGCTTTGGAGAAATCTTTTTTACTTTTTTCTTGAAGTTTTAGACCCTCTTTAGTATTTTGAAGTTCAGAGGATCTCTCCATAAGATTATAGGCGATTAGGAGATTGTCATATTTAACAGCTTCTAAAAATTGCTGTTTTATCTCTATATTTTTTAATAATAACTTCACCTCATCTTTAAAATCTGGAAAATCTAACAACACTCTTAACATCTTAATCGCTGAAATATTATCACCAGTTTCTATCAATTTTAATGCATTAATATACAATCCATCAGCATACTCTATAAGAGTGATATACTCTTGAAGGTTTGTTAAAAAAGGGTGTATCTTTGCCAACTCAAACACTACTTTAAAATCTTGGCGTCCTATACCCCAGCGAAATCGTTTATAAATATCTCCTTGAGTTAAAAGCTCCT
>JAYEGK010000234.1:0-1711 GCA_034716265.1 Campylobacterota bacterium | reverse complement strand
TGGAAAAGTTTTAAAGAACCACTGAGTAAAAACTCATAAAGATCTACACTATATATCTCTACATTTTGACGAAGAACTTTTATTTTTCTATAACTTCCACTTTTTGCATCGATACCTTTTGCTTTATCTATAAATTGAATAACAGAATCAGAGGAGAGACCATCATAAAGACCAGGTTTATTCACTGCTCCTGTTACAAAGATACTTACAGGTTGATAAGATTCCAAATCAGCATAAACAAAAACACTTTTTTTAAAAACTTGCTTAAGCGATTTCTCTACACGTTGACTTAATTTATCATTTCTTATACCAAGAATATTTACCGTTCCAACTTTAGGTATAAAAATATTTCCCTGTGAATCAACTACTGTTTTTGTGCTAAATTCAAAAGCTCCCCACATCTTTAAGTTGATAGTATCACCTATACTAATAAGATACTCAGGGTTATATCGGTGCTGTCTGTTTTTAGAAAAACTTCCATTAAACAGATTATGACCAAATACCTTTACAGAATCTTGAATGATTAAAGAGCTATCCTGTTGTGAAGATTTTTCAGTTAAAGTTGAAAGTTCAACACTAAAAAGTGTTGTACTAAGTAAAAATATTGTTAACACTATTTTTTTTATCATTATCTATTCCTTATGATCTTTTATTATAGCCAGTAACATAGAGAAAATTCCGTAAAATAGTGATATTACGATAAGAAGAGTGATAAATGTTTTTGGTTTATTGGATATATATCCATCAGGTAGATTAGGTTTGCTCACTATACTAAGAGTTTTCGCCTCTTTAAGTGCATCTAGTTTTACTGTTTCTAGCTGAATAAGAACATTTTTATATATATCTGTATCAAACTCTAGTTGCATTTTTAATTTTTCATACTCAAAAAGAATTTTATTAAGACTATCTTTTGTATCTCCTGTTAAACTTTTTTTAGAGTGAGCTAAAGAGCTAACAATCTCTTTTATTTCAGCTTCTAGTGCAAGGAGTTCATAATTTTCTCTATTAAGATAGTTACTTTTTGTTTTGTACTCTATCCGTTTTTGTGTAAGAGTTGATTCAAGAGAAGCGATAATAGTACTCGAAGAGGAAGCATTAAGAGTTGGGTCAAGTAAAAGATTTTCATTTTGGTACACCTCTAATAAAGCGGATGATTCATTTACTTTTTTAAGTTTTTTATCATGTTCTGACTCCATAAAGGAGAGCTGTTTTTTTGCCTTTTTACGGTTAAACTCATTTAAAGCATATTCAACATGTTTTATCATAAAATTTAAAATATTTTGAGCAGTTTGAGGAGTTGTATGCATATAGGATATATGTAAAATACCTGAAATTTCATCATAATTTATAAGAATACGTTGACGATAAAACTCTAAACTCTCCTCCATTGTAGCATCTAAGGCTAAACGTTCGATACAATCTAAGTTTTCACTTTTATAGTGTTTAATAAGCCCAAACTCTTTATCTAAAAGTAAAAATGTATCTAAAGATAGGAGATACTCTTGAACAACCATAGAGTCTTGGAGTTGAGAGTTAGAACCCATACCAAGCATACTTAATCCTAGATTTGCAGATGGTGCAGGTGCTGACAAATCTCGAACAATAAGAGCTGTTTTTGACTCATAGAGTTCCGTTTTTAAAAAAATAGTATATGCAAATGCCACTATAAAAATAGAGATAAAAAAAATCCTAGTTTTAAAAATAGAGTAGC
>JAYEGK010000233.1:0-1716 GCA_034716265.1 Campylobacterota bacterium | reverse complement strand
TCTTTCAGCTTTAGATTTTTCAAGATCTTCTTGATGTTTAGACATCTCTAATCGTATCTCATCCATAGTATGAGGAGGAACCTGTCATACCAATAGCTGCTGCTGCCGATGCTGCCGCAGAGCTTTTCAGAAATTCTCTTCTTGAAAGTGACATATTTTCTCCTATTTGATAATATATGAAATATAACATAGCCATTTTACTACTTTATAACTTTAGTAAATTTTACTTATAACTAAAATTTAGAGTTCTTTTTTAATTTTCCTTTTAGGATGTATAGATTGGTAGCATTTTAAACTCATAAAATAGTGGTATGAAATATGCTTTTAATAAAGATATACTATTATTTATTAAGGTTTTAATTATGCAACTTACAGAAGATGAAAATATTAATCGTCAATTCATAGTTTTTATATTTACGGTAAGTTTTATCTATTTTACTATTTTACTAACCACTCAGATACCCTCTATGAAAAGAAATTCCGATATGCTTTACTCTAATGCTCTTATTCCTATCTCTGAACTTAATAAAGCAGATCAAATTTATCACTTAAAGTTAAAAAATACACTGGCTCTATTTCAATCATCCGAGATAACATCAACTCAAGCTATTTTAGAGATGGATAACTCCTTGCTTAGTTTAGAAAAAATTTGGCAAAACTATAAAAATAATTTTAGTTATGATGAGATAAACTATTTGGAGTATGCTCTCTCAGAGATATATCAACTCAACAAAAAATATAAAGCTATTCAAAAAAAGATAGAAACTAACAAACAGATAGAGCCTCTTTCCTTAACTGATTTAAAAAAAGATTCTGCTAATATAGATCTTATTATTCAAAAGCTTATATCTGATGAGTTGGAGATTGCTAAAAATAAAAGAGAAAAGTTTATAGATAGTTTTAATCTCTTTAGAACAAAAATCATTATCGTTTTATCAGTTTTAGTATTCTCTACCCTCCTCTATTTTAGTGTGAAATATAAACTACTTTTTCATCTATCAAGAAAAAAAGTTCTCTTGACAAACACTAAACCAAAAGAGGTTGAGTATAAGGATTCATTAACCTCTCTCTATACAAGAAGATATTTCAACCTCATCTTTAACAAAAAGTTAGAAAATGCAAAAAAGAACAAAGAGTATATAGCATTAATTATGATCGACATCGATTATTTTAAAGAGTATAATAACTGTTATGGTTACACCCAAGGTGACAAAACTTTACTCTTGATGGCTGAAATCTTAAAAAAACTTACCAATAAGAAAAATGATTTTATCTTTAGATTTAATGGAGAAGCTTTTGTTATACTCTCAACAAAAACAAATGAGATGAAAAGTTTAGCATTAACAAATAAGATTCTTCAATCTGTAAAAGAGAAACAGATAGACCACAATAGATCAGATATAGATACTGTTTTAACAGTTTCAGTTGGTATGGCTTACTGTAAGGCTAGTGCTAAAACAACTCAATATAGTTTGATTTCACAAGCCGATAAGATGCTTGTAAAAGCAAAAGAAAATGGTCGAAATAGATCAGCAATAACGAAAGGAAAATAGATATGAAAAAAGAGTTTAAATATCCAAAAAGTTTAGAAAACTCAAACTCATTAGTTGCTAAATATTTAACAAAAGATATTTTTAATCAACTTAAAAATAGAGAAACAAAAAATGGTTTTACTCTTCAAAATATGATAAATTCAGTAATAGACAATCCAGATAG
>JAYEGK010000232.1:0-9012 GCA_034716265.1 Campylobacterota bacterium | reverse complement strand
TAAACTAAAGCAGAGTTACAACATAAAACTCTCCTCTCTTAAAACGAAGATTATCGCTATTCAACTTTTTTTACTTCTACTTTTTGGATATATCAGTTATCTTCTTGCAAAAAGTGCTTTAAAACCTCTTCAAGAGAGTATCATCACTTTAGATAAGTTTGCTAAAGATCTGATACATGATCTCAACACACCTGTAACATCTATCAAATTAAATATGAAAATTTTAGAAAGAGAGGAACATTTAAAAGATAATAGTGCGATGTTAAGAATGAAAAAAAGTGTTCAAACTATCTCTGAACTTCATGAAAATTTGACAATTTTACTTCAAGAGGAGACTTTTCAGATGCAAAATATTAATATCTGTGATGTTGTTGAAGATGTTGTTCAGATGCACAGACAGATATATCCAGATATTCGTTTTGAGATAGAGCATTCTAACTTAAAATTGAAATTAAATCCAAAAGCTACAAAACAGATTTTACAAAATATTATCTCAAATGCTTGTAAATATAACTCTAAAAATGGCTATGTAAAGATTTATGATAAAGATAATGCTCTTTATATAGAAGATAGTGGTAAGGGGATAAAAGAACCAGATAAAATTTTTGATAGACTTTATAGTGCAGAGCAGAGTAGTGGAATGGGTTTAGATATTGTAAAACGATTAGCAAATGCTATGGATATAGAGATAGAGGTAAAATCTGATGATAATGGAACAGTTTTTATACTAAGAAAGTGATAACCATCTTTTTGCAACACTGCGGAGTGCTTCAGGATTTTCAGAAGCAAAAAATTTTAGATTTGGATTTTCATATCGGTATTCAAAGATAAACTCTTTTTGAAGGTACTCCACTATAGCATCACCAGAGTGGATAAGTATGGTATTTTTTAAAAAATAGTTGGAGAGAGATTGAGATAAAAGAGGAAAGTGTGTACATCCAAGTATAACAGCATCTGGATTTTCAATATTTGAAAAGTAGTGTGTAAATGTAGCCTCTAATATATCACCATCATAAATTCCCTCTTCGACAAGGGGTACAAAAAGAGTTGTTGCTTTGGACTGGAGATTGTGAAACATCTGTTTGTTAAGACCTATTTTGTAGGATTGAGAGTTGATAGTCGCTTTTGTACCAAGGATTAAAATATTTGAATTCTTATCTGTAAGTGCATTGGATGCTGCTAAAATACCAGCTTCAACTACACCTATAACAGGGAAGGTAGAGTTCTCTCTCATCTCATCAAGAGCATAAGCACTCACTGTATTACAAGCAACTATGATAAAATCCAACTCAAAGTTTTTAAAAAACTCTACCGCCTCTAAACCGTAACGGATAATAGTATTTTTATCTTTGATTCCATAGGGAACACGTGCTGTATCTCCATAATAGATAATCTCCTCAAAAAGTTGATGCTCCAAGAGTGATTTAACAACAGTTAAACCACCGATTCCACTATCAAACACACCAACTTTCATAAATAACCTTTTTAGAACGAACTGTAGGATTATAACAAAATAGTAGCAAAAATTAAAAAATTGAAATTTTTTTCAAAAAATTTTGTTTTTAAGTAAAAACAAGATATAATCTCGCCGATGAAAGATGAGGCTCGAGTTCATCTTTAGTGTAAAATTTTGTAATTTTTGCTCAATTGCTACCTAAAGACTCTCCAATTTTTGACTCCACTTCCAAAAGAAGTGATTTTTTTATACTAAAAGGTATTACAATGGCAGAATTAAAAGACGGCAAGATTAAATGGTTTAATGACGAAAAAGGTTATGGTTTTATTGAACAAAACGATGGTGGAAAAGATGTATTCGTACATTTCCGTCAAGTAAATAACACTAGCGGTGGACGTGTTTCACTTGCAGATGGTCAAAATGTAACTTTCGAAATCGGTGAAGGTCAAAAAGGTCCTCAAGCTGAGAACGTTACTGCTCTTTAATTAGCATACACTTTTACAGGCTTTTTAGCCTGTAAATTTTTCTTTTTTTAACCTCTATACAAACCTCTTTATTTTTTACTATTTTTATATTCAACTTGATTTAGATTCCACTCTCTATGAAATTTCCAATATATTTTATCATTTTAAGCAAACATTTAGATATAAATCATTATAATTCCACCACTTCAAAAGGACGAGTGGGTGAGCGGCTGAAACCACATCCCTGCTAAGGATGCGTATGGGTAACTGTACCGAGAGTTCGAATCTCTCCTCGTCCACCACTTGAAGTGATTAAATTCCCCTAAAAATTATTATCTCACTTAAACTTAAGTAACAAACTTTTAGCTATAATCAAAAAAATATTTTTTCTTCATAGGCTATATAATGTTAAATTTAAAAAATCCAAATCTTTACAATAATCGTGAACTATCTTGGCTCCAATTTAATACAAGAGTATTAAAACAAGCAGAGGATGAGTCTCTTCCTCTTCTTGAACGTCTTAAGTTTCTTGCTATATATGGTACAAATTTAGATGAATTTTATATGATACGTGTAGCAGGGCTTAAAAAACTTTTTGCAGGTGGTGTTATCGTTTCTGGTGCAGATAAATTAACACCTATGCAACAACTTCGTGAGATTAGAAAATATCTTCATACAGAACAGCAACTACTAGAAAAGTGTATGAACGATATTTTTCAAAATCTTGAGGGAGAGGGTCTTTATATAAAATCCTATCAAGAGTCTTCAATACAGGAAAAAGATCAACTCAACAAGTTTTTTTATGAAAATATATATCCTGTTATCATTCCTATCGCCATAGATGCAACACACCCTTTTCCTCATCTCAACAATCTTAGTTTTGGTCTTATTGTAAAACTAAATGATATTGATGACCTCTCTATTGAACGTTTTGGAATTATTCGTGTTCCTCGTGTTTTAAGTCGCTTTATTGAGTTAGGAAATGGTGTTTATGTTCCCATAGAGAGTGTTGTTGCACAGCATGTTGAAGATCTTTTCCCTGGATATACTTTAAATAAATATTCATCATTTAGAGTAACAAGAAATGCCGACTTAGCGATAGAGGAGGAGGAAGCTGATGATTTTATGGAGATTCTTGAAGAGGGTCTAAAACTTCGTCGTAAAGGGGAGATGGTTCGTTTGGAAATCGGTCGAAATTCAGATGAGGAGATTATCAACTTTTTTAATCGCCATACAAATGTTTACCAAGATGATATATACAAGTTCCATACACTCCTCAATCTTTCGAGTCTTTGGCAGATAGTTTCAAATAAAGATTTTGCACATCTTCTTTTACCACCATTTAAACCAAAAATATTACCACCCTTAGATAGTAGTGAAAATATTTTTGCTACCTTAGAGAAAGAAGATATTTTAATGTATCACCCTTATGAAAGCTTTGAACCTGTTGTAAAGTTTATTCAAACAGCTTCAAAAGACCCTGATGTTGTTTCTATAAAGATGACACTCTACCGTTCAGGAACAAACTCACCTATCGTTCATGCTCTTATGTATGCAGCTGAGAGTGGTAAACAGGTAACGGTTATGGTTGAACTAAAAGCTAGGTTTGATGAGGAGAACAATCTTATCTGGGCAAAAGCTCTTGAAAAAGCAGGAGCGCATGTTATCTATGGGATAAAAGGGTTTAAAGTTCATGCAAAAGCTACTTTAGTGACAAGAAGAAAAAATGGAAAACTTAAACAGTATGCTCATGTAGGAACAGGAAACTATAATCCATCAACAGCAAAAATCTATACAGATATGAGTTATATGACAAGTAAAGATGTTGTGACAAATGATTTAACACGATTTTTTCACTTTCTTACAGGGTTTAGTAAGAAGGGGAGTTTAAATGAACTCTATATGGCTCCAGCACAGATAAAACCAAAACTAATCTCTCTTGTTCAACACGAAATGAAACAGGGTAGTGAAGGGCATATTATCGCTAAGATAAACTCTTTGGTTGATGAAGATATTATTAGAGCACTCTATAAGGCGAGTCAAGCTGGTACAAAGATAGAGCTAATCGTTCGTGGTATCTGTGCTTTAAAACCAGGACTTAAAGGTGTGAGTGAAAATATTAGAGTTATCTCTATTTTAGGTAAATATTTAGAACATCCTCGAAGTTTCTATTTTAAAAATGATGAATCACAAGTCTATATATCTAGTGCAGATTGGATGCCTAGAAATCTTGTACGTCGTATAGAACTTTTAACAGCGATAAAAGATGATATATCTAAAGATAAAGTTATTCAGATACTCAAACTCCAATGTTCAGATAATAGTTTAGCACATGAACTTCAAAGTGATGGTAGTTACATCAAGATAAAAAGAGATGGTTCAAAATCTGTAAATAATCATAAGATGATAGAGGATTTTGTAAATCGTGTAACAAAAGCAACTAAAAAAGAGTCAGCAAGTACGATTTCACAACTTGCTTCAAGATTATATATAGAGAGTTAAAGATGATACATAAATTTAAAGGTAGTTTACCAAATCTTGGTAAAAATAGTTGGGTAGCACCATCAGCTGATGTAGTTGGTGATGTAAGTTGTGGAGAGGATTGCTCTATCTGGTTTGGTTGTGTTGTTCGTGGAGATGTGCATTATATTCAGATAGGAGATCGTGTAAATATTCAGGATTTGAGTATGATTCATGTAACACACTATAAAAAAGCAGATAGAAGTGATGGAAATCCAACTATTATAGGTGATGATGTAACGATAGGACATCGTGTTATGCTTCATGGTTGTACAATAGAGAGTGCCTGTCTTATTGGAATGAGTGCGACAATTCTTGATGGTGCAATTATAGGAAAAGAGAGTATAGTGGGAGCAGGAGCATTAGTCACTAAAAATAAGATTTTTCCACCTCGTTCTCTTATAGTAGGCTCTCCTGCTAAGGTTGTTAGAGAACTTACAGATGATGAGGTAGAGGAACTTTATGCCTCTGCAACTCGTTATGTAGCGTTTAAAAAAGAGTATCAAGAATAAGAGTAGTTTATAATTCAAGTTTCAGTCTTTTGTGATAAAATCGTTAAAATTAAACAAGAGGCTTTTCTTATGCAAAACACTCAAGCAAGAGTAAATATCTATGCACTATTATCACGTATCTTACTTCAAGAGTTGGAGATAGATACTTTAGAGATGATAAAAAATGATGAAAATATGTTGGATCTGTTTCCAAATTTAAAAGAGTGGGAACCACTTAAAACTATCGATAGTAAAACTGTTTTAGATGAACATCTAAATCCTGACTTTGTAAACCTTTCCCTTCTTCATCTTATCCCTTATGAAACATTTTATACAAGAGAGGATCAGATGATTGAAACAGGTGGTGCTAATCCTGTTACAGATATGTATAGTGCTTATGATTTTATAGTTGATTATGAAGCTGCTCGTGTTGTTTCGGCTGACCATATAGGGATAGAGCTTGAGTTTATGCATCATCTAGCAGATGCAGAACTAAATGCACTTCAAGAGAATGATATAGATGCAGTAAAGGAGCTTAAAAATATTCAAAAAGAGTTTTTAAATAAACATCTTTTACAATGGGCTCCGATGTATCTTATAAATATGAAGTATGAAGCAAGAACACCACTCTATTTTGATGCTGCTGATATAGCACTAGAGTTTCTTTTAAGTGATAATGAATATTTAGTAGAAGAGTTACAAAAATAGATGTCAGTTATCGCTCTTTCTGCAAGTAGCTGTGTACGTTCATTGAATCTAAATAGTGAATGTAATAGATGTGAACTAATCTGTCCAACAGATGCTATCGTGATAGCAGACAATCCTCTTCCCTCTATCAACTTTTCACAATGTGTCGCTTGTGGAGCTTGTGTTGGGGTGTGTCCTAGTGAAGCTTTAGCATTGGATGATTTTAGCTCTACAAACTTCTTTTTTGAGTTTTTAGCAGAGGAGAGTTCCTCTCTTCTCTCTTGTAAAAAAAACCTTCCCTGTCTAACTGTTTTAACAGTGGAACATCTTATCTCTTTAACGATACTTAAAAGTGGTGTTGTATTTGATATTGGGCATTGTGAGGGTTGTGAGATAGCTTCAACCTGTTATCCTCAGATAGTGAAAAATCAAGAGGAAACAAACTATCTTTTAGAAGCGATGGAGAGTGAGTCTCGTATAAAACTTGAAAATATCTCTTATGAGAGTAGTACAGAAGATGGTACCGATAGACGTGGATTTTTAAATGCTATCTCATTGGATAGTGTAGGAAAAGTAAAAAGAAGTTTTGAGAGTGAAGTGCAAAAAGCGAGTGATGAACTTACAGAGCATACAGTTCAAAAAACAGATATAGCACTCCTTCGTCAAAAGAGGATACCTGAAAAAAGAAAACTTTTTTTTAGTGCCATTAAACGTCTAGAGAAACCATCACAGTTTCATAGAGTAGATGCAACGGAAGTGAGTTTTACCTCTCAAAAGCTTATGGATGAAAAAAGTTGTACCGCTTGTCAAATGTGTTACAGACTCTGTCCAACAGGGGCTTTAACTTCAGATATTAAAAACTCTAAAATAGATTTTGATCCATTTTTATGTATCAAGTGTAATATCTGTCACGATAGTTGTGAATCAGATGCGATAACTGTTTCAAACTCTTACAATCTAAAACAATTTTTTGAACCAGAGGTACAGAGTTTGATAAAGTTTAAAGTGACAAGATGTAATGAGTGTAATATAATTTTTAGTACAAATAATAGCGATACACTCTGTTACAGATGTAAAGCAGAGGAGGAGGAAGCTCGTTCTCTTTGGGGTATAGAGTAAGGATAAAGATATGATGAATGATAAAGATGAACTAAAAAAATCCACAAAAGCATTTGGCTTTATAGGAGAGTATGCAGGTGTGAGTAGATTGAGTGCTGTTTTAAACAGGATGTTTAAAGAGAACTCTAAAGATGCGATGATAATACCGATGAACATTAGAGAGGATGACCTTTTTTTTACCATCTCAAATATGAAACAATCAAAACTTGACGGTGCAGTTATCTCAAATGAGTATGTAGCACAAGTAGTAGAGATTTTAGATGATGCTCCTAGTATGGTAAAACGTTCAGGAATGTGTGACATTATCTTTAAAAAAGATGAGAGGTTAAGAGGGGATATCTTTTCTACTCGTGTTTTAACAGAGTATCTCAAAGATATTGCCGCATCAAAAATAGCGATAATTGGAATAAATCATCATGCAAAAGCATTTTCATTTTTAGCTTGTGGATTTGAAGTGAGCTACTTTAATGAAAACTTAGAGCAGTTGATGGAGTTTACCACTGAAGTAGAGCTTCATAATGCAGATTTAAATAGAGTAGCAGATGATATGCCGATAGATTTTTCCCTGTTTGATGTAGTTTTAGATTTTTCAGATATGGAGAGTTTAAGTATGATTACCTCATTGGCAAAGTTTAACTTTGATATGAAAAATTCCAAAGAGTTCTCCGCACTTAAACAGCGTGCAGGTGAGATAGATGCAAACTATACAAGTTATGATGATATAGTAGAAAAGTTTTGTGATAGAGCATACACAGCGATAATAAAATAAAGGAATAATAAGATGAACCAACATGATTTAAGTGATTTAAAAGCCGAGTTTGATAAGTTTGTAACCAATAAATGTTCATTAGAACCAGATGATCAAAAGATGCAACAAAATCCAGACGCTGGAGATAAAGAGGATGAAGAGCCTGTTCCTCAGTTTGTTGATGCTTTGACAGCAAAACTATTATCGCCAAAAGAGAGTGGCGTATATCTTTCACGTTTGGATATTAAGAGAATAGCAGAAGCTATTGATGAGTCTTTACCTATCAAAGAGCGTATTAAGATGGTACGAGCTTTATTTAGACATACAACTACAAAAAAATATCTAACAGATGCTTTTATAGAGATAGATAAGCATATAAATGGACGTATCTTAATCTATAAAGAGTTAGGTGAAGCGTTTCCATCGTCAAAATATATCTTTGATGAAAATATTCAAAAAGCTGAAAAGACTATGAGAATGTTTCAAACGATTATAGAAGATTTCGAAGAGATTCAACCAACTGACGATCCTCTGTTTGTATAAGGGTTTAATATGTTTTTTTTTAATAACTTATCTATAAGAGTTAAACTTTTTTTTATCTTTATCATTCCAACACTAGCACTAGTATATCAAATTTTTATATCAGTGAGTGAAAAGCACAAGATTGTAAACGAGGGGCGTATTTTAGGTGTTTCCGTTGAACTTGCTATTAGAGTAAGTGCGCTTGTTCATGAAACACAAAAGGAGCGTGGAGCTACAGCTATTTTTGTTGGTTCTCAAGGGAAAAAATTTGAAACAGGTCTGTTGTCACAAAGATCTCAGACAGATAAAAAAATAGAAGCTTTAGATACTTATATGAAAAGTATAGATTTAAGTGAACTCTCTTTAGTCTATATTAATGATATTAAAAAATCTATAGATGAACTCAATCGAGTTAAAACTATAAGGTCTCAAGTAGATACTCTTTCTATAACTAAAGCAGATGTTTTGCACTATTATACAGCTATGAATGCCCTTTTCCTTGATTCTATATCAGATTTGGCAAAAGTAGCTCCAGACCCTAGAATAGTAAAGTTTTTAAACTCTTTTGTAAACTTTTTATACTCTAAGGAGAGAGCTGGTATCGAGAGAGCTATCGGTGCTGGTGCATTTTCATCAGATAGTATATCTGTGAAAGATCGAATTAAATTTAGTCGTCTTATCTCTGAGCAAGATAGTTTTTTAAAAAGTTTTGAGATTTTAGAGAGTCGAGAAAATATTAAATATTATAAAGAGACTCTACATGGTGAGATAATAGATGATGTAAATAAGATGCGAGAAGTAATCTTAAATGCAAGAAATATTGGTGGATTTAATATCGATTCTAAATATTGGTATGAGATGATGACTCAAAAAATTACTATTTTAAAAGAGGTTGAGGATTATATTACAAGTAAATTTTCACCAACTAGTATAGAACTTATAGTAGGGATTCGACTTACAAAAAAATTAAACTCCATAGTTCATGAAACTCAAAAGGAGCGTGGA
>JAYEGK010000231.1:0-1717 GCA_034716265.1 Campylobacterota bacterium | reverse complement strand
ATCTTTAAACCGACTAAAGCTCTTTTTATATCAACATTGTTTTCAAGAATCTCTTTAGAGTTGATTCTTGGCATAGGCATACTTGATTTAGGAACGATAATATCTGTTACTTTTTTATTTAATAAAAAGCTTATGTAATGATAAAGTAGTTTTTGATTTAATTTCAAATCCATAAGGAGTCTTTCAACATTCCCTTTTTTTGCTCGTACCTCTAAAAGGTCAACTTTTTTGGCATAACCAACATCGATCATATTTTTTGTCATCTTCTCTAACTTATGAATATTATTTAAAATATTTTTTAAGTTTTTAGTTGAATTTTTCAAAAGAGCCATATCATAGAAACTTTTTCTTACCTGATAAATCTTTTCATTGATCACTTTATGTTTATCTAATGTTTTCATCTTAGTCATAGCTTTCATAATAGAAACATAGTTAGTGAGTTTATAACCAGTAAAAAAAGGCACTTCATATCTGATTTTTGATTGGAAAAAAGATTCTGCATCTGGATAGTTTAGTGTATTTCCTGGTTGATCTGGAGGAGTACCACCTGGATTTTGTTCCGATTGCATCTCATACATACCGAAATCGACCATTGTAGCTTCACGAGCTGTTAGTTTAAATCCAAAAACATTACCTGCATCATCAGAGTAGGCTATATCTTGCATAAGATCGATTTTACCATAGTGATTACCACTTGCAAACTTCTCATCTTTTTTTGCGATACTTTGGTCGAGTTTAGCAATCTTTATCTCTAAGTTGTTTTCTTTGAGTATTGATAATGCAGTATTCATATCCAATGCAGACCCATTAATAGAATCAGTTGTAATTAGCATAACAAAAAGTATGCCGACAATTTTTTTCATTTCTGTTCCTTTTCTACGAGGTTTATTTGATACGACTATTTTAGCATACTTACTATTTTCTTCTGTTTAAATAGAGATAAATTATTTTAGTTTTATTAACCAACTAGAAAGTTCATTTAATTCTGTTACACCAATATCTTTAAAAGAGGGCATAGTAGCTCCATTTGCATTTTTCCATCTATTATGACTTCCATTTTTTATACTTTTTTGAATATGAGTGGTATCATATTTTTGAGCGATATCTATAAGTGAGGGACCAACAATTTTTTTATCGATACTATGGCATCCTAAACATCTATATTTTAAAGCTATTTTATGTCCCTGTGCAAGAGCGTTATACTTTTCCTGCTCTTTTTGAACTTTTGAAAGTTTTTCTTGAGTGTAGTGAGTAAACATATAGGATGCTATCGCCTTTACTTCATCCTCTGTAACACTCTCTTTTTGTGAAGGCATAAGACCATATCTTTGTATACTTTTTTTATCACAAAATGATTTTTTTAAAGAGGGATAGCGAACATAGTCAGCCACAAAGGCTATCGCATCTGCTGTTCTTTGACTCTCATTTGATGGTTTCATAAAGTTGTGAATATGAAAAGAGATAGCCATCATAGGGGGTGCTAACTCATTATCTGATATTATAGGAGGCATATTTAGGTTGTGACAAGAGGCACATTTTTGCACTATAAGTTTTTTTGCATCGTAATTTTTTTGAGGTTTATTTTCATTACATCCACTAAATATAAGTAGCAATAATGATGTGAGTAAAATAGGTTTTAGCATATTTTTTCCTTAATTTTAAATGTAGTATATATTATTGACGATTAAATCATAATAAACAGATAGTTTAGTCGCCA
>JAYEGK010000230.1:0-9103 GCA_034716265.1 Campylobacterota bacterium | reverse complement strand
ACCACAGGATAAAGTGGTAAAAATAAAAGAAGATAATATACAAACAATAAAATCGACTGTTGCAAACAAGATAGAACAATCGATATTAAATAATCCAATATTAGCAACTTCAACAACTCCACCCCCTTTGAGTGATGTAACAAAAAGATTAGAGGCATTATTAAACAGTAAAAAAGAGGAGTCTAAAGATAAAACATCATTATTAAAAGCTGAAACTACAACGGTTCATAAAGCAGACAACTTTGAGATAAAATTAAATGAGGCAAAACAGATGATGAAATATCTATCATCTGATCTGAAAACAGCGATAGATAACTATAAATCACCATTCACAAGAGTAAAGGTACAACTAAATCCACAAAGATTAGGGGAGGTTGATTTAACTGTTGTGCAGCGTGGTAAAAATCTACATGTTAATATCAGCTCTAATAATACAGCAGTCAATACATTAGCGATGAATATAAATGAATTAAGAGTGCAGTTAAACAGTTCTGGAATAAATAATGCTACTATAAACTTTAATAATTCAGCTCAAAACTCAGAATCAGATACAGCAAGAGGGCAAAATCCTCAACAACAAGAGCAACAAAATGCTAAAAAAGAGTATAATTATTTTGATAATGAAGAACAAAATGAAGAGATTATAAGTTCTTTAGAGATAATAGTTCCAAATTATGCATAAATTAAGGAGAATAAAATGATTACATCAACAGGTGAAAATGCTGCGACAACAGCAGAGTATAAAGCAACAACAGTTGAAAAAGATAATAGTGTATTGGGTAAAGATGATTTCATGGCACTTCTTTTAGTACAACTTCAAAATCAAGACCCAACAGAACCAACAGATACTGCAACAATCTTAACACAAACATCACAGTTAGCATCGTTGGAATCTGCTGAAAATACAAACAACTCCCTTGAGGGTTTATCAACAACATTAGGAGCTTCTCAAGAGTTTTCAACGATTGCTGCTATTGGTAAAATGGCAGATTTGGGAGGAGATGTTATCTCCCATGATGAAGGAACTATTTCTACTTTTGAGATATATTTTTCAGATGATATAGAGCAGGGTTCAGTAAATATCACAGACAACAATGGCAATGTAGTCCAAACAATAGATATTCCAACTGCTTCAGCAGGTGTTCATAAGTTTAACTGGGATGGAAAAGATAGTGCAGGAAATATTGCAAATTCTGGAGTATATTCAGTTACAGCAAACTACATAAACTCAGATCAAAATAGTTTGTCAACTCGTTTAGGTGTATATCCTATAGAGTCTATCAAGTTTGACAATGGAAAATCTTTAGCTAAAGTTGGTTCAAACTATGTTCCTATTGAATCTATTTCAGAAATTTATTAGAGGATACTATTATGATGACACAGGCTTTTTATACAGGGTTATCAGGTATTAGATCAAATCAAACAGCTATTGATGTTACATCTGATAATATAGCAAATACCAGTACAACAGGATTTCGTGCTAATACAGTAGAGTTTTCCTCACTTTTTGAGGAGGCTATAAGCTCTGTTGGTGAGAGTTCTAAAAACGATTCTATAGGTGTTGGAACAGTAGTAAATGCAACACAGATGATGCAAGGAGTTGGTTCTTTACAACTTACAGAAAAAAGTACAGATCTTGCCATAGATGGTGATGGTTGGTTTGGTGTTAAAAATGCTCAAAATCAAACTTTCTATACACGAGCTGGAGATTTCGTTTTTGATGCAAATAGTGATCTAGTAACAAATGATGGTATGTATGTTTTAGGAACAATGAGTGGAAATATAGAGGGTAAAAACCTTACAAAGAGAGTAGCTCAAACAGAACTTGCAGATATTTCATTACAGGAAAATTTACGTTTTCCAAATACATTAACTTACCCTTCACAACCAACTCAAAATAGTAAATTTATGGGAAGTTTAGATATGGGTATCGATGCTAAAAATATATTTTCAGCACAAGCTATCGATAATTTTAATAACAAAAATAGTTTAAAAATAGAGTTTACAAAAGTAGAACCACAAGTTCTTCCTGGAACACAATGGAATGTTGAAGCATCGACAATAGGTAAAGATGGTAATACAGTTTATGATACAAAAAATGGTGTTGCTCTATTTGATGAAAAGGGGGGTATGATCTCCAATAGTTTAACAACTATAAATAACAATGGTTCAGAGATTAAAATCGACTTGGGAACAGGATTTGATGGTATAATATCAAATAGTTCAGTACAGCCTGTGGTTAGCGATTCTGATGGAGTTCCTGCGGGTGATTTGGTGGGGTATGATATCAATACAAATGCAGAGGTAATAGCTGTATTTACAAATGGGGAACAGAGTAGTGTTGGAAAAATTGCTCTTTATCACTTTCAAAATGAACAGGGTTTAGAAAAAATATCCTCTACAAAATATAGTGCTAGTTCTAATAGTGGAGATGCAACTTTTTTTAAAGATGATGATGGAAAAAATATTTTTGGAACAGATGTGCTCAACTATACACTTGAAAGTTCTAATGTTCTTTTGTCACAATCACTCACCGAATTGATACTGTTACAAAGGTCATTTGATTCAAATTCAAAAGTTATCTCGACAGCAGATCAGATGATGCAAAAAGCACTAGATATGGATGCATAGAAAAACTGGTACAATAAATGCTTTATAATATTAATAATTAATAGATTTTAAAAGGATCTCAAATGGTAAAATCACTTTACTCTGGCATATCTGGATTAAGCTCTCATCAAGTAGCAATGGATGTGGAGTCAAATAATATCGCAAATGTCAATACAACAGGTTACAAATATTCTCGTGCAAACTTTTCAGATCTTTTAGCACAAACTAAATCGATCGCTACTGCTCCAGAGGGTGGTTTAGGTGGTAAGAATGCTGTTCAAGTTGGTCTTGGTACATCTGTAAGCTCCACAACAAGAATATTTTCTCAAGGTTCGATTCAAAGTACAGATAAAAATACTGACTTAGCTATTCAAGGTGATGGTTTTTTTATTCTCTCTTCAGATGCTGGAGTAACACAAAAATATAGTCGTGCTGGAGATTTTCAGTTTGATGCAGATGGAAACTTTGTTGATGCAAATGGGTTTATTGTTCAAGGATGGACAAGAGATCTAGAGAGTGGAGATATAGATGCAAATGGACCTATCTCAGATATTAGTATCGCCCCAGGTTTAACAACACCTGCAAATCCAACAGATGAGATTATTCTCAAAGCCAATCTTAACTCTGGTCCCTTAGTGACAAGTTTTGCACCCTCTTATGAAGTTCCTAGTGGGACACCAGCAGATCCACAAAAAGCAGCAGTTGATGAAAATGGGCTTCCTGTTAAATCTGGTAATATAGGTGTACTTTTTAATGAAAGAGGAGAAGCTTTCTCTTTACAAAAAGATCAAGGTGTATGGATCTCTTTTCAAAACTCACTTAAAACTGATGGGGGAGCAGTTGCAGCTGGAGCAGCAGAACTTGATATCACTTTAACATTGGATGATGGTTCAGAGTTTCAGATAACAACTACTGGAGGAAAGGATACAAATACAGTATCTGCAAATGCTGCAAGATATGTAGCGGCAATAAATGCGCAACGCTCTACAACAGGAGTAACAGCAAGTTATGACCTTATAAACAATAAGATAGATCTAAAAAATACAAATGGTGGAGTTTCATCATCTCACAATATTAGATTGACAACTGTGGCTGGAGGTAGTGGACTTGTTGCGGGTGATGTTGTCACTGCATATAGTTATCAGTATGATCCAGCATCTTCTGCAAAAACTCTTAATGGTTCTAAAACATTTACTACTATGGCAGATTTAAGAGAGGCTATGGAGATTCAAGCACGAGATCCAGATGGTAATGGTACAAATAATGGTATAGAGATAACTGTGAGTAAAGATGGTAAGTTTGCGATCAAAAATAGTGGTGTTAGTGAAGAGGATTATGATATTGATCTTAAAGTAACATCTTTTCGAGCATTAGGTATAACAGAAAACAGCAATTTTACAGAGAGTATGTCCTCGTTAAATACAAGTTTAGAAAAGGGTTCTAACGGTATAGGATATTCACAAAGCTTCAATGCTGCAACACATTCAAGTTCGATCGATGTTTTTGATTCATTAGGTTCAAAGCATACTGTTAAAATGGATTTTAGAAAAACAGAACTTGATTTAGAGGTTGGAAGTACATGGGATATGAAGGTTTCTGTACCGCTACCATCAACTGTTAATACTGTGGTTCCATTAAATGAGAGAGCAGGTTCCGTAAGTTTTAAAAATGATGGTTCACTTTTTAATTTTGATCCAGCTACTATATCTTTTTCTGCAAACAATGGTTCATCTCCAGATCAGCAGATAAGTTTAGAGTTCGGTTCTTCAGGTCAATTTGATGGTATGACAAGTTTTGATAGCAAATCTTCAACATCACAGATCACACAAGATGGGTATCAAGGTGGAGATTTAATTGGTGTGAGGGTTGATCAAAGTGGTACTATTGTAGGTTCATTTTCAAATGGTAAATCATTTGGTTTAGCACAAGTAGGTATGGCTAAATTTACAAATAATGGAGGTCTAGCAGGTGAAGGAGGGAGTGTTTATATTCAAACTTCAAACTCTGGAAATCCTATTATAGGAACAGCTGCAACTTCTGGACGTGGGTTTATACAAAGTGCTGCTCTTGAAGCTTCAAATGTTGATCTTTCAAAATCACTAACACAACTAATTATTGTGCAACGTGGTTTTCAAGCCAATGGTAAAACAATTACAACATCTGACCAACTACTCGAAACACTTATTGGATTAAAACGATAAATTTAATCCAATTTTGATATAATTCCTTTATAAATATTGAAGGAATTATTGATGTTATTCTCCGCTCCATTAAAATCAAACTCAAAAAAAATTATGTTACTAGGTTCAGGTGAACTTGGTAAAGAAGTGATTATCGAAGCACAGCGTTTAGGTCTTGAAACTGTTGCAGTTGATAGATATGAAAATGCTCCAGCTCATCATGTTGCACATAGAAACTATGTTATCAATATGCAAGATAGAGAGGCACTTTTAGAGATTATTCGTCGTGAAAAACCAGATTATATTTTACCTGAAATAGAAGCGATTAGTATCGATGCTCTTTTTGATGCAGAGAAAGAGGGTTTTAATGTTATACCAAATGCGGATGCAGTAAGTAAAACTATGAATAGAAAAAATATTCGTACATTTGCAGCGGAGGAGTTAGGATTAAAAACTGGACCCTATAAATTTGTGACAACTCAAGAGGGGATGCTCCAAGCAGCTAAAGAACTTGGTTTTCCTTGTGTGATTAAACCTGTGATGAGTTCATCTGGTCATGGTCAATCTGTTGCAAAAAGTGAGAGTGATATTCCTCTATCTTGGGAGATGGCTAAAGAAGCTAGAGGTGATGCTAGTGAGTTAATTGTTGAAGCATTTGTTGATTTTGATTATGAGATAACTATGCTTACGGCACGAAATGGTAGTGAAACAGTTTATTGTGAACCTATCGGTCATGAACAAAGAGATGGTGACTACGTATTTTCATGGCAACCAGCACAGATGTCCCCTTTAGCAAAAGAACGTTCACAAGAGATGGCTAAAATTATAACTGATGGTTTAGGTGGTCAAGGTCTTTTTGGTGTTGAACTTTTTATAAAGGGTGATGAAGTTTATTTTAGTGAAGTTTCTCCTCGTCCACACGATACAGGAATGGTAACACTTATTACTCAGTCACAAAGTGAATTTGCTCTTCATCTTCGTGCAGTACTTGGTCTTCCTCTTGGATTTACTTTCTATGGAGATGGTGCTTCGGCTGCATTTAAATCGGAGGTAGATAGTTATGCACCAGTTGTAGATGTGGATGATTCTTTATTTACCGATAACTCATTTATAAGAGTTTTTTCAAAACCAGAAGCGCACAAAGGTCGTCGTTTAGCTGTTGCTCTTGTTTTTGATGAAGTTGAAAAAGCGGTTGAAAAATCTCGCGAGTTAATTACTAAAATTAAAGATATATAGATAAATATGGAGTTGTAATGGATAGAATAACAGCAACAAAAACAGCAAGGTTAGCTGATGAATGTAATAAAATTTTTCCACTTACTCAAGAGATTCGAAATGCGATAGCAAAAACTGACAGAGAGGAGTTTGTTCCTAGTGGATTTAGACATCATGCTTATAAGTTAGATGCTCTTCCTATTGGAGCAGCACAATATATAAGTTCACCTCTAACAGTTGCAAAGATGACAGAATATTTACAACCCCTTGGTGCAGATAGGGTTTTAGAGATAGGGTGTGGCAGTGGTTATCAAGCTGCTGTTCTTTCACATCTTTTTCGTGGAGTGTTTACCATTGAAAGAATAGAACCATTGATGCTAGAAGCGAAACAACGTTTTCGTGAACTTAGTATTAGTAATGTGCATACACGAACAGATGATGGACAAAATGGTTGGAAACAGTATGCTCCTTATGACAGGATTCTGTTTTCAGCAACGGCAAAGAAGATACCAGAAAAGCTTTTTGAACAGTTAAGTGATGGTGGTATCTTAGTAGCACCTATTCAAAAAGGTACAAAGCAGGTGATAACTCGTTTTCAAAAAAATGGTTCAACTATTAAAGAAACAGAGTTAGAAGATTGTGATTTTGTACCAATTTTAGATGGAGTTCAAAAATAATGGAAAATATATTTGGTATTGAATATTCACAACCAGAGGTGGTATTACTTCAAGATACAGGTATTGGAGTTGCTGAAACAGCTGCAAGAACCTGTTATGACTCTTTTTCAAGTAGTGAAAATGAAGTAATTCAAAATATTGAAAAAGATATGCCAAATGATGCTATGTGTGATGCATTAAATGCTATTGATGATTCATCTTTATTAGATGATTTAGCTTGGACACACTTTCATCACTCTATTCTTGAACATGCAAATTTGAGTTTTTTAATTCGTGGAACTTCTCGTGGTGTTCTACAAGAGCATGCACGTCATCGTATTCAAGCTATTAGTGTCAGAAGTACACGTTATACAATGAGTTCTATTATTAATGCTTTTGTAGCTTCAAAACATGGGGGTAATAAAGATTTTTTTATAGAAAAGATAAACTCATTTGATATGTTTGTTACAAGCGATGAAGAGTACAACAAGATAGAGATAGGTGCTATTTATGATAAGTTAGATTATCAATCAAAGATAGTGGAAGATTTTCACTCTATCGCTATTGCTAAAAGTTCTATCGACTTTATAGAGGAGTACGATGGAGATGCTGAAGCTCTTTTCTTTGTTCTTGAAGCTGGAAAAAAGAAACGTAATGTTGGTGATGCATTTAAACATATTATTAGTGATAATGTAAAAGTAGATATGGTTGTGACATTTAATCTTAGAAGTTTAAAAAACTATTTTACTTTAAGAGATAGTGGTTCTGCATATTTTCAGATACGTTGGTTAGCACAAGAGATGATGAGAGTAACACCAAAAAAATATTTAGATCTAATAATTAAAAATGGAGATCTTTAATGTGGAAGTTATTTTTAATAATAGGAATAGTTTTTAGTAGTGGATGTTCCTACTTTACATTTAATGCTAAAGTATGTGAAGGTATAGCTTCAGATCCACATGCAACAATACCAGAAGAGTGTATAAAGTATATAGAAGAGGATGTTCAAAAAGCATTTGATAATACAAAAAACAGAGAAAATGAATCTACTAATCTTATAGAGTTTAATGAAAAATAGATCTCTAAAAAAAGAGAGAGTGTTGAGGGTATTTCTCGCTATTTTTTCTCTATCTTTTCTTATATTGAGTCTATTACACTATTTTTTATATGATGAATTTATTAAATCTATACTCTATTTTCAATTTTTCATAATAACTGTTTTTATAGTTAAAAAATTAAAAGACTCTACAACTTTAAAAAAAGCTATTGAGATGACAATAATAGTGATTTTTTTATTTACTATATCTTTATATATAGAAGAGCTTAGAGATCTGATTTTTAACTATATTCTATTTTAAAAATATCAAATTTAATCTTGAAGAAAAGGATGAAACAGTGAGTTTAGAGAGCAGAAGTAATGGTATATGTGAGTTATGTGGTAGTAGTGAAGAGTTAGGTGCTTACGAGGTTGCTCCTTCCGATGGTAGTGATGAACAATCTATCTATATCTGTAAAAATTGTAAAACACAGATAGAGAGTGGAGAGTTGGATGAGAACCATTTTAACTGTTTAAATGACTCTATGTGGAGTGAAATCCCAGCTGTTGCTGTTATGAGTTATAGAGTTTTAAATGCTCTTGGTCGTCAAGATTTAGTAGATATGATCTATATGGAAGAGGATATAAAATCTTGGGCAGATGCTGGAATCTTTAATGAAGAGAAACTTATCTATAAAGATGCAAATGGTGTAACTCTTCAAACTGGAGATACTGTTATTATTATGAAAGATTTGGATGTAAAGGGAACAGGATTTGTAGCAAAACGGGGAACAGCAGTCCGAAATATCGGTTTAGTACCAGATGATGCAGAGCATATTGAAGGTCGTGTTAATGGTGTAAAGATTCACATACTTACGAAATTTTTAAAAAAATCTTAAAAACTTAAAACAGTTTAAGCTTCATAGTATTATAATTTTTACAAGTATTTTTTTTAAATTAAAATTAACAAAAGGTGGTATATTATGAAAAATAATATAGTAACATATCTATTCACAGCTATTATTGCTGTTATGTTTAGTGCTTGTGGTGCTGATACAACGAGTACCTCTTACAATCCTGATAGTTCAACTCCAACAGAGGATTCCTCTTATTCTCCAAATGAGAATCCTATCGCATCAACTGTGACATCATTTGCACAAGATTTAGCACTTTATGATATTGCAAGTTTGGATGAAAGTAGTCGTGCTATTAGAAAGGCTGATACTGCACAGGATAATGGTTCAGATGATGAATCGAATGATGACAGTTCAAATGATGACAGTTCAAATGATGATGGTTCAAATGATAAATCGAATGACGATAGTTCAAATGATGATGAATCGAATGATGACAGTTCAAATGATACTAACTCAAATGATGATTCAGATGATGAGAGTTCAGAGGAT
>JAYEGK010000229.1:0-1748 GCA_034716265.1 Campylobacterota bacterium | reverse complement strand
AAAAGTATGTATATGTTTGTGGCACACTCAATCGCTTATGACATCAATGAGTTTATGGGTGCAAACTCTGTTGAATGGATAAAACGAAAAGTTGTTTTTTCCAGAATAGTAGATTCTAAAAAAAGTGAAATAGTTATCTCTGACTACACATTAAGCTATCAATCTACTGTAATTTCAGGAGGTTTCAATGTTTTTCCTAAGTGGGCAAATAAAGAGCAATCTGAAATATACTATACATCATTAGATGATTTTAAACCAACCTTAAATCATCTCAACATTAGAACAGGAAAAATAAATAGAGTAATCTCTTCAGACGGTATGATGATATGTTCAGATGTTAGTAATGATTCTAGGAAACTGCTCTTAACTATGGCGGCTAATGGACAGCCTGATATCTATCTATACGATGTTGAAACTAAGAGACTCCAAAGGGAAACAAAATATAGTGGTATCGATGTAAATGGTCAGTTTATGGGTGATAATAGAATAGTTTTTATATCTAGTCGATTGGGATATCCCAATGTTTTTTCTAAAGAGATAGGAGATCTGGCTGTTGAACAGATGGTTTATTATGGTAACTCTAATGCAGCATGTAGTGCAAACAATGAATATGTAGTTTATAAGGCAAGAGAGAGTTCTGATTCTTTTAGAAAAAATACTTTTAATCTTCATCTTATATCTACACAAACAGATTCTATTAGAAGATTGACATCAACAGGTGTTAATGAGTTTCCAAGATTTTCTAAAGATGGAGATGCTATTATCTTTATCAAAAGTTATCAATCTCAGAGTGCAATAGGCATCATACGATTAAATCATAATAAAAACTATCTCTTTCCTTTAAAGTATGGAAAAGTACAATCGATGGATTGGTAGTGGATAGATTTAACAGTTTTTGTGATATAATCGAGCAATATTTAAAATTCAAGGAAATGAAATCATGAAAAGTATAGTACTTTCTAGCGTTGCTATTGCAGTTATCTTTTTTAGTGGGTGTTCAGATAAAGAACCGGCTGTTGATCAAAAACAGGAGCTTCAAAAGCCAAAAGAGGTTGTTGAAAAAGTTGAAGAGGTAGCTGAAAAAGTTGAAGAGGTAAAAACAGAAGTTGTATCGGAAAATGATAGTTTAGTTGATTCTACAAATGCACTTATGAACTCAGAAACTATTAAAAGTGCATCTGAAAGTATGAATATTTCTGATATTCAAAATCAATTTTCAACAATATATTTCGATTTCGACAAATTCAATATATCATCAGATATGCAGTCTAAAATCTCTGATGGTGTAGAGATTGTAAATAAAGTAGAAACTGATTTTAATATTAAATTAGAGGGTAATTGTGACGAATGGGGAAGTGATGAATATAATTTTGCTCTTGGACTCAAACGTGCTAACTCTGTTAAAAAATCTTTGATTGCTGAGGGTGTAGATAGTGAGCGTATCTCAATGGTAAGTTATGGTGAGAGCAATCCAACTTGTAATGATCAAACAAAAGAGTGTTGGTCTAAAAATCGTCGTGTAGATTTTACACTACTTCCATAGTTCTATGAACAATATTACTTTAACTACTATCTTAGTAGTTACGGTACCTTTTCTCTTATATAGTGCCGAACCATCAGCATTTGGTGCAGGTAACCTTGATAATCCCAACCCTTACGGTTTAACAGATAGTGAAAAAGTTCTTTTAGAGAATAAAAATAACTTGATTCAAAATAAAAACCAACTACGTAAAGTAGAAGTAAACAGC
>JAYEGK010000228.1:0-1750 GCA_034716265.1 Campylobacterota bacterium | reverse complement strand
ATACGTAAACAGGAAGCCTCTCTTGTTTTAAACTTTATAGAGCGTGCTAAAAAGATTGAGCATAAGGGTCAAGTTATTATCAACAAAGAGAGTAATCTTTCCAATATCTTTTTAGAAGATGGTGACGATATCTATATTCCTAAAAAAAGTCAGATGATAGTTATTCAGGGGGAGGTGATGCTTCCAGGTGCGCAAACATTTGTTGAAGGTATGAGTTTTGATAACTACATAGACTCTTGTGGTGGCTATACATTTAGAGCAAATGATGAAAAAATTCTTATTATTCAAAAAAGTGGACAGGTAGTTACCTACGATGCATCCTCCTTTTTTAGTGATGAATATAGGGTAAAAGCTGGTGATGCTATCTTGATTCTTGGAAAAGTTGATACAAAGTATCTTCAAGTTGTAAAAGATATTACTCAGATTGTTTATCAATTAGCGTTGGGTGCTGCTGTTGTTCTTAGATTTTAATTATATCTAAGATATAATGGGGCAATTTTTAAATATATTAAAGGCAATTTTATGGGTTTAAGTATCGGTCTAGTAGGACTTCCAAATGTAGGTAAATCAACAACTTTCAATGCACTAACAAAAGCACAAAATGCGGAAGCAGCAAACTATCCGTTTTGTACAATAGAACCAAACAAAGCGGTAGTTCCAGTTCCAGACAAGCGTTTAAAAGAGTTAGCTAAAATAGTTAATCCTGAAAAACTTCAATATTCAACTTTAGATTTTGTTGATATTGCTGGTCTTGTAAAAGGGGCTTCTCAGGGTGAAGGTTTAGGAAATAAATTTTTATCTAATATTCGTGAAACAGAAGTTATTCTACATATTGTTAGATGTTTTGATGATGAAAATATTGTTCATACAGAGGGAACTATTGACCCATTAAGAGATGTTGAGATTATTGAAACTGAACTTATTTTAGCAGATGTTGAAGTTTTACAAAATAGAATAGAGAGACTAAAAAAACAAGCTAAAGCAGATAAAGGTGCTAAAGCAGCACTAGAGATGGCTGAGGAACTTGTTGAATTTTTAGCAGATGGAAATATGGCTAGAAATTTCAAAGATGTCGATTCCGAGATCTATCAACAGCTCAATCAAGAGGTTAGATTTTTAACTCAAAAAGAGATTATGTATGGTGCCAATGTTGATGAAGAGGGTCTTGATGATGAAGAATCTGAAGCTTCAGATAATGATTATGTAAAACTTTTAAGAGAGCATGCCAAAAAGAATGGGTCTGAAATTATTAAAATTTGTGCAAAAGTTGAAGAGGAGTTAGTTGGTTTAGATGAAGAGGAAGCGGAGGAGTTTTTAGCTGAACTTGGTATCTCTGAATCTGGATTAGATCAAATTATACATAAAGGTTTTAAAAAGCTTGGTCTTATGAGCTACTTTACAGCAGGTGTAAAAGAGGTTCGTGCTTGGACTATTAAACAAAATTCAACTGCACCTCGTGCTGCTGCAGCTATTCATAACGATTTTGAAAAAGGATTTATCCGTGCTGAAGTGATCGCTTATGAAGATTATGTAGAGTTAGGTGGTGAAGCTAAAGCTAAAGATGCTGGTAAGATGCGTTTAGAGGGAAAAGAGTATATCGTTCAAGATGGCGATGTTATGCACTTTAGATTTAACGTATAGATTGGATTAAGGTTAAGAGAGAACTCTTAACCTTAGCTCTTACGAGCAACTAAAGAAGCAACTTTGATCTCTTCACCTCGAAGATTGACATCAAACCTCTCCTCATAAT
>JAYEGK010000227.1:0-1752 GCA_034716265.1 Campylobacterota bacterium | reverse complement strand
AAAATTCAACATTATCTAAATCAATGTCTGACCTTACAATTGATTCAAATTTAAAAAAACCAGGGGCTGCAACAAAGAATGTATATTTATCTGGAAATCTGAACTCAGGTATGGAATCAGTAAAGGAAATATGGCAATCTGCTACATCTTTTACTGCATACTCCATCAGTTTGTAACTTTTTTCCTCTATATCTTCATCTAATATATTTAAAAAATCATTTTTCAAATCTCTATCTTCTCTTTCACACCAACCAAGATTGTTTTCAACTATAAACTGAGCATTATGAAACTGATGATCACCTGCAGCATAGGGGTAGGGAATATAAAAAGTGGGGAGTCCATTGGAGGTAAGCTCCCACAATGTACTTGCTCCAGCTCGACTAACTGCTATATCTGATTGAGTTATTAAGGCTCCTATCTCTTTTGTGAAGCTATAAAGAGCAACATCGACATTTAGCACTTTATACTCCTCTTTTACTCTTTCATAATCATTTTTACCAGTTTGATGAATAATCTTAATATCTCGATCTTTCAACTCTAAGGCTAATGATAAAGCCAAATCATTTATCGCTCTTGCTCCTTGAGAACCACCTAAAAAGACAACCGTTCTTATCTCTTTACGTACTCGTGCATCTTTAAAGAAGTCACTATTGACAGGATACCCTTTAATAGGAGAAGATTTATCATATGCAGATATAAAACTTTTTGCAAATGGTTTTAAAACAGCATTTAACCTTCCCTTCACTGCATTTTGCTCATGAATAAAAAGAGGAAGAGATCTATTAAGTGTCGCGAAAGATGCTGGTGCTGCGGAGAAACCACCTACACTATAGGTTGCATCAATCTCATTCTCTTTTAATATCTCTCTTGCTCTTAAAAAAGATTTAAAAATATTCCATAAAGATAAAATTTTATACAATCCTTTCTTATCTACAACACCTGAAGAGGGTAGAAAATAAACTTTCTTAAAAAGAGGAGAGTCCTTAAAATATTGTTTATCTTGTCCCTTTTGAGAACCTATAAAAATAACTTCATCTCCATGGGCAACAGCAGATTTAGCTAAAGCTTCTGCTACCATTAAATGCCCACCTGTTCCTCCACCTGTTATACATAACTTCATCTAATTATAACCCCTCTTTTATTTCATATTGACTTTTTTTGATGCCATTAGAACCATTCCGACAGCTATAGATGATCCTAAAATAGAGGAACCTCCATAACTTAAAAAGGGAACAGATATACCTTTAATAGGTGTAATTCCACTAATACCATAAGCATTTACTAAAAATGCGATAGATAAAATCAACCCCATCCCTAAAGTGAAAAGATATACTGTTGTATCTTCTGTTCTACTTGCCACTTTAAAAATACGTAGTAGTACTACTAAAAATAGAGATACAACAATAAAGATACCTATAAATCCAAACTCTTCCATCAATCCTGATAAGATAAAATCGGTATGAACTTCACTTAAAAAACCTAGTTTAAATGTTCCGTTGCCAACTCCCTCTCCAAAAAGAGCTCCATTATAGATAGCATTTATTGAGTGTCCTATCTGATAAGGGATAACCTCAACAGGAATTCTTAACCAATCCTCTATAAAACTAGGAGCTAAATCTAAAACTGTATCTTGAATAGTTGACCACCATGATTGAATTCTACCAATCCTATGAGATGCAGTAGAGATTAAGAGCACTATCCCTACTACAATCAAAGCTAAGATACTTAGAAAAAATTTATAACTACTCCCTA
>JAYEGK010000226.1:0-1758 GCA_034716265.1 Campylobacterota bacterium | reverse complement strand
ATGCCAATGTTTTTCATTAATTCTATTGTTTTCATAGCAATAAACATACCCATACTCTCATTTATCTCTCTTGCTTTTAAAATGAGTTGAGGAGTATAACCGAGATTTTGAGACTTTTCTGTTAAATAGTATGGATCTACACCTATACAATGCCCACCAACTAAGCCAGGTTGAAAGTTTAAGAAGTTCCATTTTGTAGAGGCTGCTTTTAAAACTTCATATGTGTCTATATCAATTTTTTCAAATATTTTAGAGAGTTCATTCATAAAGGCTATATTTATGTCACGCTGTGTATTTTCTATAACTTTTGAAGCTTCTGCAACTTTTATGCTTGGTGCCATATAGGTTCCAGCCTTTACTACGCAACGGTAAAGTTTATCTACTTTTTTAGCTGTTTTTAGATTTGATCCAGATGTGACTTTTAGTATCTTAGTAAATGTATGTTTTGTATCACTAGGATTTATTCTCTCAGGTGAATAACCGCAAAAGAAATCTTTGTTGTATTTGAGTTTACTTGATTTTTCTAGCTCTGGAACACAAACTTCTTCTGTAGCACCAGGATAAACAGTAGATTCATAGATAATTATGTCATTTTTCTTTAAAACTTTCCCTATATTTTTTGAAGCTTCTATTAGATGGCTCAAATTGGGCTTATAGTTTTTATCTATAGGTGTAGGTACACAAACGATATAGATGTTGCAATCTTTAAGTTTTTTTATTTTGTTTGTGAACTGTAAACCATTTTTTATAGCATTTTTAAGTTTTTTAGATGAGAGTTCATTAGTTTTATCATAGCCATTTTGAAGCTCTAGTCTATGTTTTTTGGATCTTGTGTATCCTATTACATCATATTTTTTACTAAAAGCATAAGCCATTGGTATCCCTACATAACCTAAACCAATAATTGCTAATTTATTTTTCATCAATAGACTCCATCGCATTATTTTATAGAATAGACACTATAGCTAAAATTATACTCGTATGTATTTATTTTAGATTTTTTTATACTATATTTTTTAGTCGGATAATTACACTTTAAATTTGATGGCAAAGATGGGTTAGATAAACTCAAACGTTGGTATAATGGATACAACTTCTTAAAAGATGACATGTATAACTCTTTAGTACAGATAAAGAGTAAAAGAAATATGATTTTTAACAAGGAAAAAGATGAGATTTGCAAACCCAAGAAACGATATAGCATTTAAAAAGATATTTGGTGATGAGACAAAAAAAGAGATATTAATATCATTTTTAAATGCAGTATTAGATTTTAAAGATGAAAAAGAGATAGTAGATATAAAAATAGTAAATCCCTATCAAGTACCAAAAATAGAGGATTTAAAAGAGACTATCTTAGATATAAAAGCAACAAATAGAGAAGATAAACATTTTATAGTAGAGATGCAGAGAAAAGATCTGTATGATTTTGCAAAAAGAAGTTTGTATTATACATCAAAAGCTTATGTGGAACAGTTAGATAAAGGAGAGGATTATGAAACTCTTCAAAAAGTATATTTTATAGGGATATGTGATTTTAGAATATTTGAGAGTGAACATTATATCTCTCGCCATCTCATATTAAATAAAGAGAGTATGCAAAATGATTTGAGTGATTTTGAGTTTACATTTATAGAGTTACCAAAGTTTAAAAAACAGTTATCAGAACTAGAAACGGTTATAGACAAGTGGACATATTTCATAAAAAGAGCGGAGAAAGAGGAGTTTATTCCAAAAGAGTTAAATGAGGTTCAAGAG
>JAYEGK010000225.1:0-1759 GCA_034716265.1 Campylobacterota bacterium | reverse complement strand
TTATAGCGATAGACTAAAGCAAAAGATAGATGAGTATAATGCAAAACAAGCACTTAAATCAAAAGCAAATCATATATCTATAAGCAAAGATGGACTTGAACTTATAGAATATATCAGTTTAGACTGCACCCATGATAGTGGTGTTTGGCAAAGTGATAGTGAAGTTAAAATAGATAAAAATGGCTTTGTCTCAGTAGATGGTAAAAAAACAAAAGAGTTTTGGAATGGTAAAATAAATTCTAATAGTAAACCTAAAAGATTAAAAATTAGAAATATAGCAGGGGATGAGATAACAGAGATTTTGCCATAAAAGAGTTCTAACAAATCGTAGGAGAGAACAAGGCTATACTCTGAAAATACCGATCTTTTATCTTCTAAAGTTAGTTAGATAAAATACCAAATTTCTACTGAGCTATATCGCCTTGTCCCTCAACTCAGCCGTTGTAAGTTCCTTCAATCCTTCGTGATTATTCAAATCAAATAATCATTTCAAATATAGTATTTAATGAATTGGATTATAGAAAAAGATTTAAAGAACATCAAGAAAATGCTCAATTATCAATAAAACATATTAAAAATAATAATCTAAGATTTCTACCTAAATTACAGAATAAAACAGAAAATTATATATTTACAGGCACTACCGATTTTGTAGTATCAAAAGGTTTGTTTCAAAGCCAAAAACCCTATTTTTTCATTCAAGAGTTTAAAAAGGGGAAACTAAATACAGACCCTGAACCACAACTTTTAACTGTACAAACATTGAGGATTTAAAAGGTATTTATAGAAACCTACTTATTTGTGAAGAGTGAGATTATTCAAAAGATACAAAGGGAGAAGATATAGTATTACCCCCAAAGGGGTAAAAAAGAGTTAATCTTTTATAGTTACAGAGTACGCTTTATCAGATAGAGGAACCCATGGACGTTTTATATGTTGAGGACGACGTAGTTTGTCACTAGAGTTTAGTGGACGTGTTAAGTCATCTCTCCATCCTTTGTAGATTTTGAAGTTGTTATCATAGTTTACAAAGATATCACCTATTTTATCACCAGACTCGGCAGGTTCTAAAATAACTTTTTGATGCCAACAGTGCATACCAGAGATAGGGTCAGGATGTGGAGCTGCCACAGCATTTTGCCATGAACCACTCAATCCATCCCACCAGATATTTGCACTATCTTTATTATAATCAGCAAATCTTTCAGAATCAAATGGTGCGATACCTTGAGTATACTTAAGTCTACCCTCTTTACCATCCATCTGGAGTTCGGCAGTTGGAACACCATAACTGTTCATACCACTTGTTCCAGAATAATCCTCTATCTTAATCTGACCACCCTCTTTACCAGCATTTTCAACTGAGTGAGCCATAAATTTAGGGTCATTCATATTTCTAGTTACTGGTTGAGAATCAACTTTGCCATCTGTTACACCATTTGGAATATTGACAGCATTCACAAGTTTCCAACGTCCACCGTGATGTGAACAAGCTAATGTACCAGGTAAAACACCCTCAGTAGGAACAGCCATCGCTACAAAATAACCAGACTCTAAACCTGTTACACTATCAGTAATTCTTACTCTAATAGCATCACCACGCTTAAAGCCTTGACGTGCAGCATCACCAGTAGAGATCCAGATAGGGTCATGATTTTGAGAAATTTCCATCAAGTGCTTACTATTTGCAGAACGAGTATGAATATTATATGGTAAACGGAAAACAGTATTGAGTGCATATGAGTTCTCTTCTTCCATA
>JAYEGK010000224.1:0-1776 GCA_034716265.1 Campylobacterota bacterium | reverse complement strand
ATAGCTATGTTGTAGTGGTCAAAAATACCCATAAGGTGATTACCTATAACACCACTACTATGGGCTTCATCTACTATTAAAATAGCATTGAAACTATCACAAATCTCAAACACCTCTTTATCACAAAGATCACCATCCATAGAGTAGATACCCTCTACTGCTACAATATTACGTTTAGCTTTGGAGTTTTCTAAAAGCTCCTGTAACTCTTTCATATTATTATGTTTAAAATAGATGACATCTATATTGTTGAGGTTTGAGGCTAACACTCCTGAAGCATGATATTTTTCATCCATAAAAAGAGTATCTGTTGCTCTTACCAATGCTTCTATCATAGCGATATTTGCACTAAAGCCACTTCCAACTACTACACCATCTTCAAAGCCATTTACCTCACAAAGTTTTTGTTCAAAATCTTTATGGATCTGATGATAGCCATTGACTAAAAGAGAAGCTTTAGGGGAGTGAAGAGGAAGTTTTGTAAGTATATCTACTGTTTTTTGATGCAACTCTTTATTGTGGGATAGTCCTAAATAATCGTTGGATGCAAAATCTAAAAGAGAGTTATCAACAACCTCTCTTGTTCTATATCGTCCAGATTTTTTGAGTGCTTTGAGTTCATTTTTATAGTGCATTATATAAATGTTTTCAATAGTTGAGTATTGAGTCCCATAGCTGTACTTTCATTACCGTGAACATTTTTAATATAAGTTTTACAAAATCCCTCAACCATACAAGCACCAGCTTTTCCTCTCCACTCTCCACTCTCCAAATATCTATCTAAATCATCCATATCAAAATTATCAAAGAGATAGTCAGTTTGTGAAATATCTATAATTTTTTTCTCTTGAGAGTGAAAGATCATACATGTTACTATCGATGTTATATTTCCACTTTGAGTCATTAAAATATTTCGTGCATCATCAACACATCTTGCTTTTCTAAGTATCTGGTTTTGAGAGGTAACAACTGTATCTGCCACTAAAAGAGGATAATCATCAAAAGAAAAAACTTTTAAGTTTGCATTATATTTACCAAGAGTTGCTTGATATACAAAGTTTTTAGGAGAGGAGGTTATAATACTATCTTCATCAAAATCTACACTCTCTTGGATAAAATCTATTTTCGCATTTTTTAGAAGCATCGCTCTTGTTTGTGACCCTGAAGCTAAACGTATAGTTTTCAAATCTTAATCCTTAATTTGATAAATCTGTAATTTTTTTTCTTTAAATTTTATATTATAGATTAATTCACCTTTAGCTATAATCGCGCAATTTTATAAAAGAGATGTACCTATGGATATTAGAGAAGAGTATTTAAAATTTTTCGAGTCAAAAAATCACAACAGAGTTGCTTCAGCACCATTAGTGCCAGAAGACGCAACGCTTCTTTTTAACAATGCAGGAATGGTCCCATTCAAATCAATCTTTACAGGTGAGATACCAACACCTTCAAATCCTCGTGCAACATCGTGTCAAACGTGTTTAAGAGCGGGTGGAAAGCATAACGATTTAGAAAACGTAGGTCATACGGCGCGTCATCACACTTTCTTTGAGATGATGGGTAACTTTAGTTTTGGCGACTACTTCAAAGAAGAGGCTATCGCTCACGCTTGGGAGTTTATAACGGAAGTTATCAAACTCGACGTAGACAAACTTTGGGTAACGGTTCACGATAGCGATGATGAGGCTGAGGAGCTTTGGAAAAAACATATAAGCGCAGATAGAATTATGCGTTTAGGCGATGCGGATAACTTCTGGTCTATGGGTGACACGG
>JAYEGK010000223.1:0-1782 GCA_034716265.1 Campylobacterota bacterium | reverse complement strand
TCTTTTTATAGAAGATGGGAAACTATGAAGATAAATCACAAAGATAATATCTCTAAGGACTGGATTGCTTTTATAAATTTTAAAAATGATACCTATGATACTTTTAAAAAAGAATATAGTTTAAGAAGAATAGATAATAAAAAACCATATTCTAAAGAAAATTGTTACTGGAGTGTGCCTAGTGAAAACAGAAATGATAAAAATGAAAGAATTTTATTTATATAAATAGCTGATTGTTTTTGTTTAAATATTTTGGGTTACTATGGATAGCCTTATTCTATTTTTTGGAATAAATCATATTATTAGCAGATATAAAAAGATAGAATAGATTTAATAAAAAGGATAAATAATCGATCATTTTACAGAAACAACACAAACGAGTTATGGACAAAATATAGGTGGTTCTTTCAAAGGAGTTATAGGTGGTTTTATTTTAATAATCATATCTATAATTCTACTTTGGTGGAATGAGAGTAGAAGTGTAGAAACAGCAGGTGCTTTAGAGGAGATGCGTTCTCAAATAATAACACTACCAGACACAAACTATAATGCAAAATATGAGAATAAACCTGTTTTAGTACAGGGAAAAATCAAACCTTTAAACTCTCTTGAAGATAGATTTTTTGGTGTAAAAACAGATGGACTTGTTTTACATAGAACAGTTAAAATGTACCAATGGAAAGAGAATCAAAGCTCTACATCTGAGGAAAAAGTTGGTGGAGGAACTCAAACAGTTACAACATATGACTATGTAAAAGTATGGGCAACACATCGTAATGATTCTGCATCATTTAGATATCCTCAGGAGCATCACAACCCTATTTTAAACTACCAATCGCAAAGATATGTAACAGATGCAACCTTGGGTGAGTTTTATCTTGATAAAAATATAGTTGAACAGATTAGTTCAAGAGAAACTTATCTAGGTTTAAACACTATGCCTAAAAATATAGATGTAACAACAAACCATCAAAGCTTTTTATATATAGGTCAAGACCCTCTTACACCTATGGTTGGTGATATTAAGATTAGTTACTCTATAACACCATCAGCTTCATATACAATAGCAGGAGCAGTCAAAAATAAAAAGATTGTAGAGTTTGTTACAAAAAACAATCACTCCTTTGTATTTATCAAAAATGGCTCTGTCAATGCTGAAACTATTTTTCAAGATGCTTTAGATGCAAATAATATTCTCACTTGGGCATTAAGAGCGGTTGGTTTAATCTTAATGTTTATCGGTTTCAAACTTATAATGGCTTTAATAGCAACTCTAGCAAATATCTTACCGATGGTTGGTTCTTTAGTTGAAGGGGTTACAACTATAGTTTCAGCTGTTCTTACTATGATATTTGGTTCAACAATTATCGCTTTAGCTTGGTTTAGTTCAAGACCTCTACTCTCACTTAGTATTATAGGTATCGGTATCGCGATCTCTGTTGTTCTTGCTCTCTTTAATAAAAAAAGTAGTTCTAAAAGAGAAGAGAGTGTAACACCACCACAATCAAGGAGATCTTAAAATGATATATAAATCAAAAGTAGGTAATTTAGATCTAGCAAAAATAACAAGACTCTATCCCGCTGTTTTAATAGATTCCGATGGAGAGATAGCTGAGATGAGTCTTGAGTGGGCTGATCTATATGGTGAAAAAGTTGGGACTGACTAATTAGCAGCAAACTGTATTCTTTTTATAGAAAAAATTAGCTAACTTATAATCAAGCCAATCAAAACTTTTAGAGTGTTTATCGCTTCTACGAGTAAGATAAGAAATTTTACTTCTT
>JAYEGK010000222.1:0-1787 GCA_034716265.1 Campylobacterota bacterium | reverse complement strand
TAAGATCATATCTATTCTTTTTGAACATATCAACCGCTTCTAAACCATTTTCAGCCAAATCAATATCTAAATCGATATCACCTAAAATAATATTCATAAGCATCTGATTTGTTTTATTATCCTCTACTAATAAAACTCTATTTCCCTCTAAAGATTTATCTAAATCTATCTTACCTAAGGATATATCTTCTATATGGTCTAAGTTTTCCGCTTCTAATGTAGGGATAGAGAAACCAAATGTACTCCCATGATTGATTTTACTCTCTACTGTAATAAAACCATCCATAGAGTTTATAAGAGCTTTTGATATAGAAAGTCCCAAACCTGTACCACCAAATTTTCGTGTTGTTGAGCTATCCTCTTGTGTAAATGATTCAAAGATTTTCTTTAAATTTTTTTCATCGATACCTACTCCACTATCTTGTACACTAAACTTCAAACTACTATCTTTTGTATCAAAATCAACAAAAATATTAATCTCTCCACCTTTTTGGGTAAACTTGATAGCATTACTTAAAAAATTTGCAGCAACCTGCTTCACTCTCACTATATCACCTACGAAAAATCTAGGTAACTCCTCTGAAAAATGTATTTTAAGAGCTATTCCATTCTCTGTTGCTTTCTCATAGAAAAGATTTGAGATCTCTTTGAACGGTTTTTTAGTTGCAAACTTACGTCGCTCTAAAATCATTTTTCCACTCTCTATTTTACTAAAATCTAAAATATCATTGATAATTGTTAAAAGAGAAGCTCCTGAACTTTTGATGATGTTAAATCTTTTTTGACGGTTTTTATCTGTCTCTCCAGCTCGTAAAATATCTACAAAACCTAACATAGCATTGAGTGGTGTTCGTATCTCATGACTCATTCCAGCTAAAAACTCTGACTTCACTTTTGATGCATGTTCAAGTTCAGCAATTTTATCTTGAAGTGCTGAAGTTTTCTCTCTTACTAATTTTTCTAAGTTATCATTTGTCTCTTTTAACTCTCGAGATGTTTCCGTCATAAGATGTGAAAGTGCTTTTTGAGTCAAACTCGTTTCATGTAACTCTTTTTGATTCGTAGTATCGATAAACTTATGCTCCTCTAGCTCATCACTTTCACTCAATGCGATAACAGTCATAGTTTGATTTAAAAGTTCACACTTTTTAGCTTTAAAAAACTCACCATAGGTAAAAAACCCTGATGTCGAAGCGATATTTGCCAATGGAGTCAATTCTAAACAGATAGACTCTTCTAAAAATCTACGCCTTGCCATACAGGAGTAGATAAAAATCGATTCTACTGGCAAAGATTCATATATCTTTTTATTTTTTACCGATTCATTTAATATCATTCCACTATTGCCATATCCAAAACGAACACTATCACCAACAGCTAAATTTCCTGCAAAGATTAAGGAACCATCACTCTCTTTACCAACAACGGCTCGCGCTATCTTTACACCATCTCTAGTAATTATAAGAGGAAACTCTATACCAACAGCTGGAAGTGATTGTGCTATCTCATCTCCCAAATATTGAGCATAAATATCTATCGCTCGTTTTTCATTAATCTCATATACACGATTGTTTTGGACTTTAGTGATAATAAGCTCTTTACCCATCTCTTGCCAATTAAAGCTGTAAGAGGTTTTAACATTTATCTTTTGTGTATTGACAGATACACCAACTGCTCCACAAGAGATAACACCCTCATTACTTAAAATATATGTTGTATTAAATTTTCCTGCATCTCCAGCCATTCCACCTGCTAAAGGGATATCATTTGAGATAGTTTTAAAACCA
>JAYEGK010000221.1:0-1809 GCA_034716265.1 Campylobacterota bacterium | reverse complement strand
GGCCAAACTACTTAACAAGATAGGTGATATTAATGTAGATTTAAATGCTAAAGTACAGATAACACATAATAACGATGATGCTTTAGATGTCAATTGGTCACAACATACTCAGATGCCATTTAAGAGTGACTTAAAACTTACTCTTAAACAGTTACGTCCACCAACACAAGGTTCACTGCAGATAAAGGGAGCATTAAAGACACAACTATTACTATCACGTAGCAGATCAGCACACTATAAAAGTAAGGTTTCACTGCAAAGTAATGGTATCTTTTATCCACCCCTAAAAAAGCCTTTACCACTTAATCTTTGGATTAAAAGTAGTTTTAATAAATCGTTGAGCAATATCGATTCAAAAGCAAACATAGCTATAAATCATCAACCTTTTATAAAATATAATCTCCATCTTAGTGATAAATCTAAATATTTTTCACTCAACAGTTGGTGGAGTATTCATACAGATGCAAAATGGAAATCATTTCTATCTCAACTACAACCTCTTGAAAAGATTGGTAATGTTCATCTACAGAGTCAATTCAATTTAAACCTTATGCACCCTTTTAGAACTATTCAACTATTTAACCCCTCTGAGTTTAAAGCACTTAATGCAAAAATAAAATTCGATGGATCATTAAAGCAAGAGAGCAACAACAAACATACACAGATACTAATCCCTAAGCCACTAAGATTTAAACATACTATAAAATGGCAAGAGAAAAGTGCTTCCTTAGATGCCACTTACAATATAGAAGATATTAACCTTATGGAAAAACTCCACTTAGAGAAAATTTTCTTAGAAGTTTTAGTAGAATCTAATCACGGTATAAAGCCTAATGCTATCATAGCTAATATTGAAAGTAATGGTAGTAAGGTTACACTACTCTCAGATAAAAAGTCACCAATGGAAGTAGCATCTTTACTTTTACCACTATCGCTATCCCTTGATGGAGCACTCAATCAAGATGCAAATAATTTAGAGTTGAAAAAACTACAGTTTTCAGTTGGAGATGGATGGCTACAGCAACAGCTAAGCGGATATGCCTCCTTAGATGGAAACAATAGTGAGATAAATGGTTACACCATATTTCAGCTTAGAGATCAACTCTTTCAAGCACCATTACCACCACTCTCAGGATCAGGAAAATTGAGTATCCCATGGCAGATGAGGTTATCAGAATCAAAATGGTTATCATTAAATAGTGAGATGATTTTTGATAATCTCTCTCTACACTCTAACGAGCTTTTTTTATCTGGTATTAATGGAAAATTTCGTATTGATGAAGAGATTGTATTACATAAGGATAAAAATATTAGTTTTGAATACCTTCTTCAAACCGATCCTTTTCAAAGAGTTGATTTTAATCAAATTGAACCCTATCTCAATAACCAAGAAAAGTTGAGTATTGAAACTCTAAAATTTGGTAACACGACAGTCGGTCCTATGCAAGCGATGATTCCTATCGAGCAAAATCTGATACAACTACAACAGTTTAATTTGAAACTTTTTGGTGGTTATATTGTTGGGGAATTATATCTCAATACAACTCCTAAAAATTGGAGTTTTGGTTTATTAATGCGTGTAACTCAAATTGATTTGCGCCAAGCTCTCAAAGAGAGTGGTAATTTTAAATCATCACCTGTAAGTGCTAGAGTAGCACTGGAGTTTGATTTTTCAAAACGATTGCTACAGGGACAGATTGATATAACTGATATTGATCAAAGTCAGTTACTACAACTTCTTGAACTACTTGATCCAGAGCATAAGGATACACAATTAGCTCAAGTTAGAGATGCACTTGGATATGCCCA
>JAYEGK010000220.1:0-1821 GCA_034716265.1 Campylobacterota bacterium | reverse complement strand
TTTTAACAGACTTAAATAATCGAGGAATACAAGATATACTCATAGCCTCAGTTGATGGTTTAAAAGGCTTCCCTGAAGCTATTAAAGCTATTTTTCCAAAAACAGAAGTGCAACTATGCATTGTACATCAAATCAGAAATTCCATACGATATGTTGCTTCTAAAAATCAAAAAGAGTTTATGAAGGACCTGAAACTTGTTTATCGGGCTATCTCTAAAGAAGCTGCTGAAGTTGAAACAAAAGGTGCTTTTCCAAATGAAAACAGCTTGTTAAAACTACTCTATATGGGTATCCATACCCCAAGTTCGTTAGGGTAGAGTTTTACTCTACCTGATTAGCTACTAAACATAATTTTACCTCATAAAATTCAGTCTGAAAATATCCGACTTAGTTACCACTCAAATTTAAAGTTTAGCTATCTGACTTGGGGACAGACTCAAATGTATTGGTCTCAGGGCAGATTCGATATGCCAAAACTCTTCTTATTTTAATTATAGCCTTTTTAGGCATTTGGTATTATATGAGGGCAGGCTTCGCGCAAATTCAAGTAAAAGTGGACAATGCCTATTCGGAACTGGAGTTTAACACTTTCTCAATTGGTTATATTTTTTGAAGGAAGGTTAGACGAAGCGTTGAATATATGATTTAAAAGCTCACTTTTTTTATTCCATAATCCCTTAAGGTTTGTGGAACTTTGCAGTTTTTACTTTTTGAACACTTTGTGGAACACGGAAAACTCATTTTAGTGCTTTGTGTTCCAAATATAAGAGAATAGAGGTTTTAAAGTTAATTACTAGCATTAAGAATATTATCCAGACATAAAGATGTCAATTCTAATCTTATACTTCCACTATAACATTAGAGGAGTCTGATATGAGACGAAGAAGAAAAAAAACTGTTAATACTGCAATTGATTTTGATAAGACACAACTAATAGATAAAAAACTTATTGATAAAGCATCACTATGGATCCTCCGTATAATATTAAATCTTGGAGGTCATCGAGAGTTTATTGATAAAGACAACTTTGTTTCAAAAGATACTATCTTGGCTTTTTTAGATGGGAATCAATTTCTTGATGAAGATGAAGATAAGTTTAGCAGAGAAGAGGTTCTTGGTTTCTTTAGCGATAGTCTGATTAAACTTGAAAAGCAAAAAAAGTTTAGCACTAATAAACTACTAGCTAAAAATATATCTCAAATCTCATCTTTAATGAAATTGAATAAATATGAAGAACAGATACTAGAGTTTGTCACACTCTTAAAACAATATGAACTCTTTGACGATGCGGTTAGTTTACTAGGAACAGAGTTAAATACCACACAAACTAAAAGAGCGTTAAGTGTTATTTTGAATATTAAGAGAAAACATATTGACCGTGCTTTTGCGAGTGATTCTAAACTTAGTAAATCATCATTAGTTACTATCGATAAATCAAATAACCATTCACTCGATAGGAAACTAGATTCGATAAATGATGCTTTCTTGGATAATTTATTAAACCTTGATGAAGATATATCAATCATGATAAAAGACTCTGTAAAGTTTTGTAATCAAAGTGCATTAAAATTAAAAGACTACAAACATCTAAGTAAGGATATTGATATTTTAGTCCCATATTTAGATAATGCTATTGCGACTAAACAGAGTGGTGTAAACATTCTTCTATATGGAAAACCTGGAACTGGGAAAACTGAACTCACAAAAGTATTAGCAAAAAAGCTAAAAACTAAACTTTTTGAAGTAAGCTATACAGATGAAGATGATGAGCCAATAGATGGGACAGCGAGACTAAAGGCTTATAAATCTGCTCAAGCGTTG
>JAYEGK010000219.1:0-9464 GCA_034716265.1 Campylobacterota bacterium | reverse complement strand
ATTTTTGTCAATGGAGAGAGTGCTGTAAAAGGGTTTTGAGGTACAAAAGAGATTGTATCCCCTCTTATGAGTTTAAAATCACTCTCATACTCTAGTTTTGATCTAAAATCTTTAGGAAGCATCCCTATAAGAGCCTTGAGAGTTAAACTTTTACCACTCCCACTTTGACCAACAAGAGCCAATGAATGCTCAATCTCAAAACTTATATTTACAACTGTTTTATTATTTAAACTGATAATTAATCTAGATATATTCATATCTAATCTTATCTAAATTTTAATATAATGAGATACTTATAATTAATGCGTTACTATTTTCCTATGAATATTTTATTAAGATTTATTGTTATATTTTTTATTGTGACTACTGCTCTCTACTCAAATGAGAGAGTTTCTTTACAACTTTTGTGGAAACATCAGTTTGAATTTGCTGGTTTTTATATCGCAAAAGAGAAAGGATTTTATAGTGAGGTTGATTTAGATGTTAAGTTAAAAGAGTACAACTTCAATATAGATATAGAAGAGGATGTTCTCTCTGGTAAATCAGATTTTGGTGTTGGTCGCTCCTCCCTTATTCTATCAAAACTTAATGGTAAAAATATAGTCTTACTCAATGCTCTTTATCAGAGTTCTCCCTATGTGCTCATCTCTAAAGAGTGTTCAGATCTCAAAAAGATACAAGATTTTAAAAATAAAAAGATTATGTTAAGTGACGATTTACAATCGCTAGTCGCTATCTCCTCTATGATGAAAGTTGAAAATATTAAATCCAACGATTATATTCAGATGCCTCATAGCTTTAACATAGATGACTTAATCGATAACAAAACAGACCTAATGACAACATATCTCTCAAATGAACCATTTCATCTCAAAGAAAAAGGTATAAAGTTTACTATTTTTGACCCTAAAGATTATGGCTTTGATTTTTACTCCGATATTCTATTTACATCACAAAACTATATAGATGCAGACTCTGATAAAGTGGAAAGATTTCAAGAAGCAACCCTCAAAGGTTGGAAATATGCTTTTAATCATATAGATGAAACAGTAGAACTTATTTTAAAAAAATACAATACTCAAAATAAATCAAAAGAAGCTTTGTTGTATGAAGCAAAAATCTTAAAACAGTTAGCTTTTAAAGAGGAGATAGAGTTTGGAGATATTAAAAATCAAAGAGTTCAAGAGATAGCAAATATATATAGGCTTCTTGGTATGACTACCGCAAATAACGATAGGCTAGAAGATATAGTCTATCAACCTTTTAGTAGTAGCAATTTTTTTAAAAATATTTTCACTCTAGAACTTTTTATGAGTATCGCTTTAATTATCTTAATAATCATATTGCTAAGTTACTATAAACAATATATTTTAAAAAAACAAAACTTAGATTTACAAAAACTTGTAGATAAAAAAACTCAAGAGTTGCAACTCTCTAACGAAAATCTTGAGGAGAAGATACATCAAAGAACTCAAGAGTTAGAACTTGCCATCCGTACTAAATCTGATTTTTTAGCAAATATGTCTCACGAAATACGGACACCTTTAAATGGAATAATCGGCTTTGTTGATATTTTATGTAACTCCGAAAAGGATAGTGCTAAACAGCATAAACTCAATATTATAAAAGAATCAAGTCATTCACTGCTCACTATTATCAACGATATATTGGATTTTTCAAAAATTGAAAATGGCAAAATAGAGTTAGAAAAGATAGAGATCGATATTCATCATATCTTTGAACATATTGTCAATCTATTTTTTGATAAAGCAAATGAAAAAAATATCAAAATAACTCTTAATATAGATGAAAATTTACCTCAAAAAAGTTTAGGTGATAGCACTAGATTAAAGCAAGTTTTTTCAAATCTATTGAGTAATGCTATCAAGTTTTCAAAAGAGAATAGCGAAGTAGTTGTCAATCTAAAATATTTAAGTGATAACAATAGCTTTTATTGTGAAGTTATCGATTATGGTATAGGTATTAGTAGTGATAAGATAGATAATGTTTTTAAATCCTTTGAACAAGCAGATAATAGTGTAAGTAGAGTTTATGGTGGAACAGGTCTAGGTCTTGCTATCTCAAAAGCTCTAGTAGAAGCTATGGGTGGAACTCTTCGTCTAAAATCTACTCTTGGGCTAGGAAGTACATTTTATTTTACTCTTGAACTCTTTAAAGTTGCAGATACAACACAACCACTCAAAAATCAAGATGAAAGTTATGAATCTAAAGAGCTTCAAGGTTGTATCTTAATTGTAGAGGATAATCAAACAAACCAACTTCTCTTATCGATGTTACTTGATGATTTAGGTTTAGATTTTGAGATAGCCAATGATGGAGTTGAAGCTATTGAGGCTGTAAATAGTAAAAATTATGACCTTATTCTCATGGATGAAAATATGCCAAATATGAATGGAAAAGAAGCAACAAGAATTATTCGAAAACTACCATCTGATAAAAATAAAATTCCTATTATCGCTGTAACAGCTAATGCTCTTAAAGGCGATAGAGAAAAATTTATAGAGAGTGGTATGAATGACTATATCACTAAACCTATAGATAATGATTACCTAATAGAGATATTACATAAATTTTTATAGATTTCTAAAAAACAAACCTTAAACAAAACAAAAATAAAGGTTTATATAAGGTTTAAAAGTTATAATTCGCCAACAAAAAATAAACACTTAAAGGGTTCAAAGTATGAAATTTACAAAAATTGCAACTACTGAACAAATCGATCAAAAATGGATTTTGATTGATGCTGAGGGTAAAACATTTGGTCGTATGATGACAGAAGTTGCAACGCTTCTTCGTGGTAAGAACAAAGTATGTTGGACTCCAAATATTGATTGTGGTGACTATGTAGTTATCATCAATGCTTCTAAGGCTAAATTTAATGGTCTTGGTAAAATAGCAAATAAAGAGTATTTCTCTCACTCAGGTTACTTCGGTTCAACTAGAAGTGTTAAAATGACTGAACTTTTAGAGAAAAACCCAGAAAAACTATACAAGTTATCTGCTCGTGGTATGCTTCCTAAAACTAAGCTTGGTGCTAAAATGCTTAAAAAATTAAAAATTTATGCAGGTGCTGAACACCCTCACACTGCACAACTAGCTAAGTAAGGATTACCAGATGGCAAAAACAATTTATGCAACAGGACGTCGTAAAGCGTCAATCGCAAAAGTATGGTTAACTCCAGGTTCAGGTAAAATTACTATTAATGGTCTTTCATTAGATGCATGGTTAGGTGGACTTGAAGCAAAAAAACTTCGTGTTAAACAACCATTAGTTCTTTCTAAGCAAGATGGTTCAGTTGATATCGTTGCTACTACTTTAGGTGGTGGTTTTGGTGGTCAAGCGGATGCACTTCGTCACGGTATCTCTCGTGCTTTAGTTGCTTTTGACCCAGAAATCAAATCTATCCTTAAACCAGAGGGTATGATGACTCGTGATGCACGTGTTGTTGAACGTAAGAAACCAGGTCGTCGTAAAGCACGTCGTTCTCGTCAGTTCTCAAAACGTTAATATCCTATTTTCATCTCTTATCAGTACATTTTTTGTACTGATAGAGATTTAACTATTTTTTAAATCGACTCTCATAACTGTTTACAAAGTTTAAACTCTTAAAACTTTTTCTCAATTTTTTATATCTTGCAATAACATCTTTTTTATTGTCATAACATCCACATCGAACACTCAAATAATCTTTTATCTCTAACGTTACACAACCAGTTGGAAACTCTTGTGTAAAAAGTTTACCCATATTTTCTTGAGTATTTTTTTCTCTAAAGATCTCTACAGAGTAGCAAGTTTTTGTTGACTTTTTTGCTTTATTATCTTTAAATTTATATTTATAGGTAGTGGTTACTTTTGTATTTTTATACTCCTCATCCAATATATATTTTTCAACCTTTGCCTCTTTTCTAGTTTTATAACACCCACATCGAACAGCAACAGATTTTCCTATACTCATCTCTTGACAATTATTTGGAAACTCTTTTCCTACTATACTCTCTCTACTTTTCTCCTTAAAGATTTCAACAGAGAAACAAGTTTCTCTTCCTTTAGATTTTTCAGTTTTTAGTTTTTTTCTCCTCTCTTTAAATCTACTTCTATATGTTGTTGTAACAGAGGCATGCCTGTAACGCTCCTCCAAATCATATAACTTATCTTCAGCTTTATCCATATTGTTATAACAACCACATCGAACAGCGATAGAGCGTCCTAAATCCATCACTTTACAGGAGGATGGAAAATCTTTTTTCATGATATCTTTCATGTTTTTTTTACTATTTTTTACACTTAACAACTGAACTGTATAGCAACTCTTAGCATCTTTTGCTATCAAAAATACAGCAAATAGTAACGTTAATAATATTACTTTCATACTTTTACTCTAATCCTCATTATCATCTTTTATAAACAGATAGGCACTACCTGTATTCTCCTGTGTTGTATCCTCTCTAAAAGCACCAACAGCAACTTTATCACCATCTATCGCAAGAGCATATCCAAAATAATCCTCTTTCTCTCCATCATAAGCTTCTATCTTATCCACTTGTGTTACATCATCTCTATTGTCCGATTCTCTCTCAAATATATATACAGCTCCAGCATCTTGGGAATCTATATCATTTTTATGAGAACCGATAGTTATAAAATCTCCACTTATATCTACACTCCAACCAAACCAATCTTCCTCTTTTGGATCGTTAGCTTCTATTTTTGCTATCTGATCAACATCATCATCTCTATCCGATTTTCTTTTAAAAAGATAGGCACTTCCTGTATTATTACTACCATCAACATCTTCACTATAAGCTCCAACTACTATATAGTTACCATCGATAGCTATAGATTTCCCAAAATAATCATAATCATCAATATCATCAGATTGGAATTTAGCTATCTGATCTGTATCATCTTTATTATCTGTATTTCGTTTAAAAAGATATGCCATACCACTATCTTTTTCATTATTTTCTTCATGCTTATAAGCAGAGATAGCGATATAGTTTCCACTTATAGCAACTGAATATCCAAAATAATCATTCTCTTTGGCATTATCTGCATTAAGCTTTGCAACTTGCACTACATCATTATTATCATCAGATTCTCTTCTAAAAAGATAGGCACTTCCTGCATCTTCTCCCTCACTATCCTCCTGATATGCACCTACTGCTATATAGTTTCCATCTATCGCAACAGAGTAACCAAAAAAGTCACTCTCCTGTGCATCCTCTGCTTGTATCTTTGCTATCTGTCTTACATCATCTTTCTCATCTGATTTTCTTTTAAATAGATACGCTGTTCCAGCATCTTGTGCTGTTGTATCTTCATTGTAAGCACCTACAACTATATAATCTCCACTTATAGATATAGAGCTACCAAAATAATCACCCTCTTGAGTATCATCTGAAGTAAACTTAGTTATCTGCTGTAATACTCCATCACTATCTTTTTTAAAGAGATATGCTGCTCCTGCACCTTCAGCAGCACTATCATCAAAAGGAACACCTATCGCTACATAATCTCCACTTATAGAGATTGATCTAGCAAATGCATCATCTGCATCACTATTTTGTGCTTGTACCTTTGATGCATGTAAAAAATATCTATTTTTTACTAAAAGTTCAATCTCCATAGAACCCTCTTTATCATCACTATCTTTTGCGATAACACTCATCTTGTAACTATTATCTCTTCCTGCATCCTCAGGCTCTTCATAATCAGGTATTTTATTAAAATGTAAACTCTTATCTTTAAAATTAAAAAGATCTCCATCTGTACCCTCTAAGGAAAAATCTATCTGCTCACTATTTGGACTCTGTGCATCAAAATCCTCTACAGATGTACCTGCCATCTTTTCATCATAAGTTGCTCTATTTGAGTTATAAAAATATACTTTATCTAAAGGTTCTATATCAAATATATAACTATTTACTTCATCATTTTGTTTATTGGTAGCGATCGCGATATTATCTTTACTAATAGAAACTGCTCCGCCAAACTTCTCATCCTCTTGAGCAGTTCTTGCTTGAAGTTTTTCTATCTCAATAACATCTGTTTCATCCTCTATATCTCTTCTAAAAATATATGCAGCACCTGAATCACTCTCATCATCTACATCCTCTTGATAAGCACCTATTACCATATAGGTTCCATCCATCGCAACAGATTTTCCAAAATAATCTTTATAATGTGGCTCTTTTGCTTGAAAAGTTGATAAGAGTGCAACATCATCCTCTCTATCTGATTTTCTCTTAAATAGATAGGCTGTTCCCGCTCCACCTATAGTTGTATCCTCTCCATAAGCACCTACTAATATATAATCACCACTAATCGCAACGGAGTATCCAAAATAATCATAATCCCTAGCATTATCTATAAGAAGCATCGCTATCTGAGAAACATCATCTTTATTGTCTGATGCTCTTTTAAAGAGATAAACACTTCCTGTATTATCACCCTCTGTATCTTCTCCATAAGCACCTACAGCTATATAATCTCCATCGATAGAGACAGAGTGACCAAACCAATCCTCTTTTCCTGCATTACTAGCATTTATGGTTGCTATCTGCTCTACATCATCTTTACTATCTGAATTTCGTTTAAAAAGATAGGCTGTTCCTGCATCATCCTCTGTATCGGTATTTTCAAAAGAGGAGCCAACAACTATATAGTTTCCATTTATAGCTACCGAATTTCCAAACATAGCATTCTCTTGAGGGGTCTCTGCTTGAATTTTTGCTATCTGTGCTACATCATCTTTATCATCAGATTTTCTTTTAAAAATATAGACTGCACCTGAATTATCCTCCGTTGTATCCTCTTTATAAGCACCAACAACTATATAGTCTCCATCAATAGCTACACTATGACCAAAATAATCATCTTCCTCTGCATCATCTGCTTTTATCTTTGCTATCTGCAGTAATACTCCATTGGAATCTTTTTTATAAAGGTAGACTGCTCCCGAGTTATCCTCTATTGAGTCCTCTTTAGATGCACCAACAACAATATAATCTCCACTTACAGATATCGATTGACCATAATTATCATCTCTTTGTGCATCATCTGCTTCAATTTTTGCTATTAAGAAGGGGTTTTCAACATTATTAACAGATATAAGAACATCTACACTTTCACTGTCTCCAGCACTATTTTTAGCTACTGCTGTTAAACTATAACTATGCCTTTTTTCATAATCTATCTCTGCATCATCTGTAACTTTTAAAGTTCCCGATGATGTAACTTCAAAGTTTTCATCTCCCACACCACTTAATGTTATGGAAGATATCTCATTGTCACCATCTGTTACAATTTTAATATCACCTATAACAACACCACCGAGTGGATTCTCCTCGACTTCCCCTTCAAAATTATCCAACTCAGCAACACTATCAACGTCAGCTATCTCTATAAGAAGTGCTACACTCTCACTCTCTCCAGCTCCATTGGTAGCTGATACTGTTAAATCATACTGAGTTTGTGTTTCATAATCTAGGTTGGCATCTTGGGCAACACTAATTTTTCCTTTATCTGAAACAGTAAAATTTCTAGCACCCTCCCCATCTATATCCATAGATAAGATATAATGATCACCACTGTTATCTATCAAAACATCCCCTACACCATCTCCAGTTTTTGCATCCTCTAAAACTGTTGCCTTAGATTCGATAAGAGTTGGTACTATCTCAGCAACATTTGTTACATTAATATCAACTGTAATGGGTTTACTCTCTCCTATCGTATTGGTTGCTACTGCGGTTAAACTATAAGATGTTCTCGTTTCAAAATCTAACTCTCCATTTTTAGCCAAAGAGAGATATCCTAAAATAGATACCTGAAAAACTTCACTTCCATTCCCTGATAAATCGATAGATAATATATTGTTATCCCCTGTACTTCTAATATCTATCTGACCTATCGCTGCACCATATTTTTTATCTTCAGCAATTGTTGTTGTGAGATTTGAGAGGATAGGAATAGTTTGAATTGTGGTAAATAGATATTCATAGTTTGATTGAAGATAGTTCTCATTTGTATCTTTTACACCTGTTGTAACCACTAAAGTATATTTTGAATTTACAGGCAGATAGATATAGGGAGTTAAAACTATCTCATTTGTATAAAATAAAACTTTTAGATCAACATCTACAATATTTTTATTTTCATCTAAAAGATAAACAGTTCTATCATGAATAGTGGCAATATTTAAACTAGATTCAAACTTTACATATATCGCATCACTGTTTTGTTCTACACTAGGAGTTTCTAAATAAACTACTGGTTGTATCACCTTTGTCTCTTCATCGTTATCAGCACATCCTATAAATAGAGCAGTTATGAGTATAATTAATAAAAATTTCAACACTTGAGATTCCAAAATTTAAGATAGCACAATTATAGAGTTACTCTCTTAAATAGGTGCTGAGATTAATAATTTAATATTGAGATTTTTTTATCTATAACTCTTCTTTTCTCCTTATCTATCTCATATTTTTTTTGCTCATTTAACCAGAAAAGTACAGCTTTTTTATAACCATAAAAAGAGACCAGTTTTGTGATTTTTTCTCTTGAAGAACTCTCTAAATTTTTTTCTATTAAAACAGCACAAAGAAGTGTTGATGTTACTCTTTGCATATTTAAAATATTTTTATTGGCCTCTTTAAAATTTGAACTTTGAATATTCAAGATATACTCTTGATAGTTTTGAGGAAGATATTGTATCTCCCCTTTTGAGATAGAATGGGTAATAAACTTATAGTAACTATCTAATTTTTTACTCTTAACAACATCTGAAATCTCCAAATATTTTTGACAACTATCTTCAATCCCTACAGATATATTTAAAGCACACTTCCCCAAATAAACTCCCGCTAACTGTTTTAAATCAGCACTCTGCTTTGCATGTTTAATAGCCCTATTAAGATCATTCTCTGCCAAAGAGCTATTATTACTTAAAAAATTTTTTGTATAGGAGCTAAAAGCATTGGAACTTTTCTTCTGCCACTCATTTTGAGGTGATTTAAAGGAACAAGAGCTAAAAAAGAGTAATAAAAAAAGGAGTAATAAAACTTTTATCATGGTAATATAACCTCACTACTCTCATCATCTTGCATAAGAGAATCCACTTTATCCATAATCTGATTTGATTTTTGTAAGCCTACCGATATCTGCTCCTTTAACTCAATCAAATCATTATCATAACTACCGACCGATTTTATCGTTCCATCTATCATTTCTAGTTTTAATCTAATATCTTTCATAATCGCTTCAACCTCAAACATTGAGCTCGATGTTGGATCTATCATCTTTTTATCTAAAGAGAGTGTGATTTTAGTTACCTCATCTGTAATAGTTTTAATATCTTTCATAATTTTTATAGTTTCATTTAATGAATCTATTATAGTTTGTGTTGATTTTTGGTCACCTGTAATAGTTGTAAGAAGGGATT
>JAYEGK010000218.1:0-9547 GCA_034716265.1 Campylobacterota bacterium | reverse complement strand
TACTTTTTTGCTCTCCTCATCCAATAGAAGATCTATATCATCCATTGTTAATGGTCTTTTATCAAGAGTGTTTAATATCTCCTCTTGAGTGTAAAAACTATTGTTTGGTTCAGCATGAATACGAGATGCTATATGGATGGGAAGAGTACTATCAAACATTAAGGAGATTTGATGCAGTTCTTTATAGCTTATTCCTACAACTGGATAAGCTGGTGGTCTATCTATCGTTCCTAAATCTACTCTATATGTATCGAGTTGTAGAAGAACATCATTGAGTTTTTGTACCTCTTGTTCACTATCATTTAAACCATAGACAAATAAAATCTCTATGAAAAGTTTTCCTTGATAAATTTTACTAAACTCTATCACTTTTTTTACAACACTATCTATATCAATATTATTATGAGGTCTATCTATTTTTTTAAAAATATCATCACTTATGGCATCAAGAGAGAGCTTTACTTGGTCAAGTTTTAAAAGAGCATTAAACACTCTATTATCTATTAAGGTAGCACTATTTGTCAATATAAGTGTTTGCGTACTCTTTTTAATTCTATCTATCTCATCAATAAGTTTATCAAGATAGGGATAGAGTGTTGGTTCACCATTAGCTGTAAGAGTTATTACATCTATCTTTTGTGTAAGGTGAAGGTTTAACTGTTCTATTATATTTTCAACAGAAACTATTTCACTCTGTTTATCAACTGTTGCCATAGGAGCAAGTTCACAATAGAGACAATCAAAGTTACACTGTTTAGAGGAGGGAGAGAGATCTATGCCTAAACTCATGCCAAAACGGCGTGAGTTGATAGGACCAAAAATTATATTATTTTCCACTTACTCTGTGACACTCACTAACAAAGTGGATAGCATTTTCAACAGGAACGTCTGGTAAGATACCGTGACCTAAGTTGAAGATATGACGTTTACCACCCATAGTCTCTTGAATTGTCTCAACACATTTAGTTGTTGCTTCTTTAGAGTAAAGTCTAGTTGGTTCCATATTTCCTTGAAGAACATATTTATCTCCAAGTTTCTCTTTTGCAAGAGCCATAGGAGTTCCCCAATCTACACCAAATACATCAAAGTTACCATATACAAGGCCTTGTTCAATAAAAGCACTTACACCTTTAGGGAACATAATAATAGGAATCTCAGGATATTTAGATTTTAGATAATCAGCTATCTCAACCATATATTTCCAAGAAAATTCATCATATTTTGATGGTTCAATAGCAGATGCCCATGAATCAAAAATCTGAACAACATCTATTCCAGCTTCAATCTGTTTTTCCATATAGAGTTTTACAACATCCGTTACTTTTCTAAGAATATTATGCAGTAGTTCAGGATTTGAGTACATCAACTTTTTACAAAGATTGTAAGTTTTTGTTCCTTGACCCTCTATCATATATGTAGCAAGAGTCCATGGAGCACCTGTAAAACCGATAAGTGCTATCTCATCTCCACGCTCATCTAACTGCTCACGAAGAAGTTTAATAGTATCAAAAACATAAGTAAGTTTACTTGCTGCTTCCTCACCACCGATAAGTCTATCTAAATCCTCTTGAGAAGTTAAAGGGTCATTAAACTTTGGTCCAAAACCTTTGATAAACTCTAAATCCATTCCCATCTCATCAGGAATAACAAGAATATCACTAAATAAAATTGCTGCATCCACACCAACAATATCTAAAGGTTGTATAGTTACTTCAGCAGCTTTTTTAGGATCATGACAAAGATTTAAGAAGTTTCCAGCCTCTGCACGAACAGCCATATACTCTGGTAGATAACGACCAGCTTGTCTCATCATCCATACAGGAGTATATGGTGTCTCTTTTCCTAAACATGCGTCTACAAATATTTTACTCATTTTTTACCTTTAATTTTTAATTAGTGTTTTCCAACTTTACTTAAAAAGTATAATCCAACAGATACAGACATAATAGATATACCAAAATAGAGCATATCTAATGCACCATTATATTCTGTAGTTCCAACTTTTTGAAAAAATATAACTACAAGTACCATTACAATAACTTTTGATATTTTATCTTTAAGTTGATCTAATGAATGGATAGAGAGTACTTTATTGTCACTTCCATCCTCCTCTTTTGCAACATCTATATCAGATATAAAAAGCTCATAAAGTCCAAATGAAAACAGAAGCATAACGACACCGATAAGATAGAGATCAACAGCTCCAATAATTCCACTTACAACTATTTGATGAAAATTTTCTGGATGTGCATGTGTTATATATGTCTCTATAACAAACTTAGCAGTTGTAAAGATATCAACAGAAGCGACTAAAAAGAGTACAACAGCACCTATCAATCCAAAAATAACAGCTGACATGATTATAAATCTTGATGACCAAAGACCACCCTCAAAAACTCTTTCTAACATAGACATCTTATCTGTTTCCATCAATCTCTACCCATTTTTGAGCGATACGTACAGCATTTGTTGCTGCCCCTACTCTAAGGTTATCTGCAACTACAAAAAGGTGAAGCATATTTTTAGAGAAATTATCATTTCTAATACGACCTACAAAAGTCTCATTTTTATCTACACAAGTAGATGGCATAGGATAAAGTGCTTCCTCTGGTTTATCTAAAATAACAAGATTAGGTGCTTTACTTAAAATATCTCTTGCCTCAGTTGCTTCAACTTCACTATCAAAAGTAAGAGTAAGTGCTTCAGCATGACCACGGAGAGTTGGTACACGAACACAAGTTGCACTTAAAGCGATATTTTTATGCATAATCTTTGTTGTTTCGTTTACCATCTTCATCTCCTCTTTTGTGTATCCATTTTCCATGAAAACATCTATTTGAGGGATTACATTGAGTGCAATCTGCTGATTAAATGCATTATGCTCTGATTCATCTAGTTTAAATGCAAAGAAATCCTGCATCTGAGAGACTAACTCCTCCATCGCTGTTTTACCAGCACCACTTGTTGCTTGATACGTTGCCACATCAACACGTAGTAGGTCATAAGCTTCATCAAGTGGTTTAAGTGCTTGAACCATCTGGATAGTGGAACAGTTAGGGTTTGCTATAACACCTGTATCTCTCCATTTTGCGATATCTTGAGGATTTACTTCAGGAACTACTAAAGGTACATCCTCTTGCATTCTAAAATGTGAAGTGTTATCGATAACAACTGCACCAGCTTTTACAGCATCTGGAGCAAACTCTGCACTTACACTCCCACCAGCACTAAAAAGAGCTATCTCTATCTCCTCTTTTTCAAAAACATCATTTGTTAATTCTATAATTGCCAACTCTTCACCATTAAATGAAACATTTTTACCAACACTTCTTGCACTTGCTAAAGGAACTAGTTTATTTAATGGAAAGTCGATTTCAGCCAAAATCGTTAATATCTCTTCACCAACTGCTCCACTTGCTCCAACTACGGCTACATTATATCTTTTTTCACTCATCTGTTTCTCCTATTTTCTATTGTCTAAATACAGCTCTTCTGCCTGTATCTCATCTGTTTCACTTAAGATTACCGCTCTCTCTACAACCGATAGTAACTCACGAATATTTCCAGGCCAGTCATAATCTAAAAGTTCATTCACCGCTTCTTGAGAGAGTGTTTTTAGGGCAAATCCATACTTATTACAGTTCTCCTCTATCATCTTCTGTGCAATCTGCATAATCTCATCTTTTCGCTCTTTAAGAGGGGGAATATTTAATGGTATAGTGTTTAGACGATAATAAAGATCTTCTCTAAACTCTCCAAGTTCTATTTTATCTGTTAAGTTTGCATTTGTTGCAGATATAATTCTAATATCTATTTTTGTGGTTTTTGATGAACCTAAGCGTCGGACCTCTTTCTCCTGTAATGCACGAAGAATTTTAGCTTGAACACTATAAGGCATCTCAGCAATCTCATCTAAAAACAGTGTGCCTCCATTAGCAAGTTCAAACTGACCTGCTTTGGCTTCAACTGCATCTGTAAATGCCCCTTTTTCAAAACCAAAAAGTTCACTCTCTATCAAATTTTCAGGAATAGCTGCCATATTTATAGCAATAAATGGTTTTTTGGCTCTTAATGATTCTTTATGTATATGATTAGCAAAAACCTCTTTTCCTACTCCACTCTGTCCTAGTATTAAAACGCTTGCATCAGTTTTTGCAGCTTTGTCCGCTATTTTTAACAATTTTTCAAGAACAGTTGAAGTACCTAAGAATCCCTCCTCATTACTCTTTTTAGTAGAGGAGATTTTTTTTACTTTTTGAATAATACTCTCTCTTTTAATAGCTTCAACCAATCTATCTATATCAAAAGGTTTCAGTAAAAAATCTTTTACTCCAAGATGAATAGACTCTATCGCTCTGTTTAGAGTTGCATTTCCAGTCATTATAATAACATCAAAACGACCATCTAAAATTTTAATGAACTCTATACCATCCATTCCAGGCATATTAATATCTGTAATAACTAAATTATAACTATCATCTAAATACTTTAGTGCTTCTTTAGCATTTCTAAATGTTTTTATCTCAAAGTCTTCATAATCACTCATCGAAATTTCGAGAGATTTTCTCATATTTATATCATCTTCAACTATTGCTATTTTCACGAATAAAGCCCTGTTTTAAATGCTTTGCATCATTATTTTAAAGGTGTCATCTTAACAAACATATCATTAAAATCGACTTTGAAACACGTTGTTTTCAGTGTCAAAACAGTAGTTGAACTGTTTTGCATATTTTTAGTAACACTATTATGTTGCACATCTAAACCTAGTCTATGTATATACTCTATAAACTCACTGTCTACATCTGAAAGTAATATATTAAGTGGTCTGTTTTCTTCATTTGAGAGGATAATTGGTTCTTGAAGTGTGCCTTTGCATTTTTGCATAGCTTTGGAGATATAAAATTTTTCATTGTAGAGGAGAACATCTTTAACTATATAACGGTAGGAGATAAGATACTCACTAGCATTTAAAGCTAGTGAATTTAAAAGAATAATACTAAATAGTAGTCTCTTCACTACTTTCCATATCATCATCCTCATTTTTTTCCTCTTTAGGACAGCGTGAAATACTTGCTACTTCATCACCTTTCACGATATAAACACCTGATGTATTTCTACTAGATTTAGAGATTGTGTGCATATCTACACGTATCATTTTACCAGCTTTTGTTAATGCCATCATATCCATAGATTCATCAACCATAAGAACACCTACAACATTTTTACCAGTTTTGGATGTCATCTTCATAGCGATAACACCTGAACCACCACGATTTGTAAGTCTATACTCTCCAGCTTCTGTACGTTTACCGATACCTTTTTCTGCAACAACTAAAATCTCTTGCTCATCATTTATAATTACATTAGCATCAACAACCTCATCCGCATCATGTTTAAACTTAATACCTCTTACACCACGAGTATTACGTCCCTGTTCTCGAGTTTTTTCTATCTCAAACTTAATACATTGAGCAAACTTAGTTACAATAAATAGATATTGAATATCTTTATTTGCAATTTTTGCCGTTATAAGTGCATCATCTTCATCTAGTGAAATAGCTTTTACACCATTACTTCTAATATTTGAAAATTCACTCAGATTTGTACGTTTTACAATACCCTTTTGTGTAAAGAAAACAAGACCTTTCTCTTCACTAAAATCTGTTGTTGGTATTACGGAACGGATCTTCTCATCTGCTACAAGATTGATAAGATTTACAACTGCTTTTCCTTTTGCTATACGACTACCCTCAGGAATACGATATACTTTTAACCAATGAAGTTGTCCTCTATCTGTTACAAATAGTAAAGTATCGTGAGTGTTACATGTAAAGAAGTTTTCTATGAAATCATCTTCATAAGTAGTCACTGCTGTCTTACCTTTACCACCACGCTTCTGTTTTTCATAAGATGCAAGAGGCACACGTTTTATATAGCCTCTATGAGTGATAGTTACAACCATAGGTTCATTTGGAATAAGATCTTCGATATCTATATCATCATAATCATCCTCTACAACAGTACGTCTACCCTCTGTATAAGTAGCTGATACTTCACTAAACTCCTCTTTAATAATACTATGTAAAACATCTTCACTTTTTAAAATAGACTCCAAATAAGCGATAAGTTTTAATAGTTCACGAAGTTCATTCTCTATCTTCTCACGCTCTAAACCAGTTAAACGTCCTAGTTTCATATCCACAATACTTTGTGCTTGAATAGGTGAAAAATCAAACTCTGATATAAGATTTTCTCTCGCTTCATCTATCCCTTGACTTAGCTTTATAGTTTTAATAATAGCATCAATAGTATCAAGTGCTTTTTTAAGACCCTCTAAGATATGCGCACGAGCTTTTGCTTTTTCTAAATCAAAGATAGTACGACGAATAATTACTGTTTTACGGTGATTTATAAAGTGTTTTAATATATCTATAATACCAAAAATTCTAGGTTCTTGATTGAGTATAGAGAGCATAATGATACCAAAGGTAGTTTGCATATTTGTTTGTTTAAAAAGATTGTTTAAAACAATCTCACTTATAGCATCACGTTTAAGTTCCACTACAACTCTCATACCATCACGATCTGACTCATCACGTATAAGAGAAACACCATCTATCATCTTATCTTTTACAAGATTTGCTATATTTTCGATTAAACGAGCTTTATTTACTTGATATGGTAGTTCATCAATAACAATTATCTCTTTTTTACCTATCTGCTCTATATGTGTTTTAGCTCGAACTTTTATACGACCACGTCCTGTTCCATAAGCATCTAATATCCCTTTTTTTCCAAAGATAGTACCACCTGTTGGAAAGTCTGGTGCTTTAATATGTTCCATAATCTCAATAAGAGAGATATTTGGATCTGCTAAGAGTGCTTGAAGAGCATTCATTATCTCAGTAGGATTATGTGGAGGGATATTTGTAGCCATACCAACTGCGATTCCTGATGAACCATTTATGAGAAGGTTTGGTGTTCGAGTAGGCATTACATCTGGCTCTTTTGTTGTGCCATCGTAATTTTCTATCATATTTACAGTATTTTTATCTAAATCTTTTAGAAGTTCTCCTGCATATTTTGTCATACGTGCTTCAGTATATCTCATCGCAGCAGCACTATCGCCATCAATAGAACCGAAGTTTCCTTGACCATCAACAAGAGGCATTCTCATAGAAAAATCTTGTGCCATACGTACAAGTGCATCATAAACCGCTGTATCACCATGTGGATGATATTGACCAATAACATCACCAACTATACGAGCAGACTTTTTAAACTTTGAACCATGAGAAAGGTTAAGTTTATCCATAGCATAAAGTATACGTCTATGAACAGGTTTAAGACCATCTCTCACATCTGGTAAAGCACGACCAACAATGACACTCATAGAGTAATCAAGGTAGCTATCTTGAAGAGTTTCTTCAATATTTATAGTTTGTATATCGCCGTTATTTGGAGTATCGCTCATAAAATCACCTAAAATAAAATTATACTTATAATAGCCACTATTAGCTTATAATCCCTTAAATCTTTATCTTATCGTAAGTTTTTGTAAACCATCAACACCACCAAGAGGAAGACTAAACCCAAGAGTTTCATCAATCTCAAAATCTCTAGGATTAATTCTAATTACTTTAGCATTTTTATTTACTTTAGCAATAGACTCCCCTTTACGACGAACTGTTGCTATCTCTATTCCTGCACCTATCTCTATTACCGCTAATCTCTTTTTATCTATCTTCATCTGTTTCAACCATCTGTTAAATCTAGCCTCTTGTTTGAGAGTTCTCTTCTCGTTCCAATCCCAATCGCCAAACATCAATATATTTGGTCTTGCAACGGCTGAACAGTTTTTACATTTTGGAATATCCAATGCTTCAAAACTATCCATATCAACATCAAGAGTTTCATCTGCATCCCAAATATCTTTTTTACAGTTCTCTGAACATTGAAAGTGATGAATACTCCCATGAACTTCCATTATCTTCTCTTCATCAAATTGAGCTTTTTGAAACTGTCCATCTACATTTGATGTAAAAATAAAATAATCATCATTTTTCTCTTTTACTAAATCAAGAAGTATCTCAAAACCTTTATGAGGAGTTGTATCTCTATAAAGGTTTAATCTGTGACCATAAAAAGCCCAAGCTAATTTTGGATTAGTATCAAACCATTGTGGATTTGCCATATCTTGAAAACTAACACCTAAATCTTTAATTACAGGATAAGCCTTCCAAAAACCCTCGTTCCCTCTAAAGTCTGGTAATCCACTATCAACACCTATCCCTGCACCTGCTGTTATTAGTATTGCATCTGCGTCTCGAATAAATTTTTTTGCTTCTTTTAGTTGTTTGTTAATCGTAATCATAATCATCTTCATCCATATAAGAGTTTTTCATCGCTAGTGATAATGATATTATATATAATATCATACTTCTTTTTGACTCTATATGACTATCTACAAGAGTGAACTGTTCGGAATTTTCATCACAAATAATATCAATATATATCCCTCCTCTATATCTAGTAAAACCATTAAAAGCGATACCAAAACACTCTTCATAATTGATTTTATTTAACTCTAGCCATTCAAGCAGCTCTTTTCTATTATTATCTTCTTTATAGTTGTATTTAGAACTATTTCTTCCATTGAAATCAACATATAAAACATCATTCTCTTTTTCTCTTGCTATTTTGTCAATATTTCTTAATAATCTTGCCATATTTAATTCCTGTTTTTTAAAACTTTAATAATCTGATTATAGTCTTCTATACTATAACCATAAACAACTACTTCACAATCTATTTCAATACTTCTACTAAAGAACTCTCTATAAAGATTGATAACCTTTTTTTTATCTAAACCACCTGTTCCACAACCTATTAAAGGAATAGCAACTTTGACTGTTTTACTCTTTTGTGCATATAACAATAGATACTTTTCAATATTAAATAAAGATTTACTAACAATTTCTATTGTTGGATTTTTTTGATTACCTCTAATTCCTTGATTATAGTTCATTATTGCTATGTGTAATGCATATTTAAAGTTTGTTGCTTTTTGAGCTGATGTAAGAACTATATCTCCTTGTATTAAGTCTGTTTTCATAGATTTAATGACTTCATCCATCTCATTTTGTAATTTATGTCCACAATGTCTTTTAAATGCAAGAGAAACTCCACAACCAAGGAATAATCTTGTATTTGAAGTATTTACAATAAAATCTGCTTTCTCTCTTAATAAATTTCCTTGTTTAACAGTGATTTTATAAGCCAAAAAAATCATCCAAAAAAATTTGAAAATATAAATCTTTTTTTCTACACTCTCGAGATGGAGTATATTGTGTAAAATTATATTTTCTATACATATTTATAGCAGCTTCAAACTCTGGAGATTGATATGTATAAAGCTGTAAACTTTTTTTATTTAACTCCTTTGCTTTTAGCATAGAGAAATCTAAAAGTTTTTTTCCTAAACCTTGTCCTCTAAACTCTTCATCTACACAAAACCAACCTAACCAACAATTATCACTATTAT
>JAYEGK010000217.1:0-1842 GCA_034716265.1 Campylobacterota bacterium | reverse complement strand
GATATTGATAACACCAGCAGTTGCATCTGCTCCCCAAACACCACTCTGAGCACCTTTGATAACCTCTATTTTTTCAATATTATTTACCATAAGATGAGTTATATTAGCTCCCTCTGTATTAGATGGGTCTTGCAACCTTACACCATCTATTAAAACTAAAACTCTATTGTTATTCATACCTCTTACTCTAAGGGATATCTTACTTCCTAAGCCACCATTATTAGTAAAACTAATACCCGCTATACTATTTAAAGCTTCACTTACAGTTGTATAGTATTTCTCCTCTATCTCTTCACTTGTGATAACATCAATATTTGAAGTAACATCCTTTATCGATTGTTTAGATTTTGTGGCACTTGTAACTGTTATTGTATCTAGTTTAACACTTTGTTGTGCATGAAGTGAACCTATTAAAGCAACTGATAATAGTGATAGTTTTATTTTTTTTGACATAGATATATTCCTTAATCTTTTGATATAGTTTTTTATAATATTAAGTAGAAAGATTAAGAGGAGGGTGGGGAGTTTATTTTTATTGTAAGTGGTTTTCCTGCAAGGGTTGAGGTTGATATACTGAGTGCTACTATTTTTTTAAGCGACACATATGCTTGTATCGCTACTAATGAAAAATAATTTTTACCAAAACCTTTAGGACGATGCAAAGAAACTCTTTATAATATAATTTTTTGGAAGTATAGCGCAATGACTGTTATAATCTTCAAGGTCAGTTAAAATCTCTACTTTTTAGAACTATCTATTAATTTTAAATAGATAAAATAACCACAATTTAACTAAATGGACTTAATATGAAAAAAATCGTTCTCTTTATATTGATGGCAACTATGCTTTTTGCAATGCCTAAGTTTTTAATGCCAGATGAGGCTTTTAAACCAAAGGCTTTATTAAATTCTCAATCACAGATAGAGGTAGATATAGAGATAGCAAAAGATATCTATCTTTATGAAGAGAGAGTAACATTAGAGATAACTAATAGTAATGGGATTAGTATAGAAAATATACAATCACCAAAAAGTGTAGAGCATCATGGTGAGATGGTTTATTTAGAATCCCCATCATTTAGGGTTGATTTAAAGAGAGATGATGATGTAACAGGTATTAAAAATATCACTTTTTTGCTCTCTTATCAAGGTTGTTCAGAGCAGGGTTTATGCTATGAACCTCTTAGTAAAGAGTACAAATTTGAGATAGATAGTGAAAAACTTTCTACTCCAGTAGAGATAAAACAGGAGAAAAAAGAGCTTTCTAAAAGTGATGCTATTGCAGATACTATAAGTTCTGGAAATATATTTTTAATCTTAGCAACTTTTTTTGGTTTTGGATTGCTTTTAGCACTGACACCCTGTGTTTTTCCTATGATTCCTATTATTTCAGCTCTTATTATATCTCAAGGAAAAAATATAACAACGAAAAAAGCTTTTGCTCTTTCTATAGTTTATGTTTTAGCGATGGCTGTTGCATATACTATTGCAGGTGTTTTAGCAGGGCTTTTTGGAGCAAATCTTCAAGCTGCACTTCAAGCACCTTTAGTTATCTACTCTTTTTCAGCTATTTTTGTAGTGTTGGCATTGAGTATGTTTGGATATTATGAGTTAAAACTTCCCGATTCATTAGTAACTAAAATAAGTTCAGCAAATCATAGTTCAGGTTATGCAGGTGTAGCAATTATGGGATTTTTATCTGCTTTAATAGTGGGTCCATGTGTTGCCGCTCCTCTTGCTGGAGCATTAGTTTATATTGGTCAAACTGGAGATGCTATTCTTGGTGGAATGGCTCTCTTTGCTATGAGTATCGGTATGGGTGTTCCTTTGATCGCTGTTGGTG
>JAYEGK010000216.1:0-1850 GCA_034716265.1 Campylobacterota bacterium | reverse complement strand
ACGTGTTTTACATCTTATGACACAATCTGTAATAGAACAAGCTTTTAGAAAGTTTAGTAAAACTCACTATGAGTTTTCGATAAATATTACAAGAGATGATCTTTATATGAACTATTTGGAAAATTTTTTACTAAAAAATTGTAAAAAATTTAATATAGATCCATCAAGAGTTGTTCTGGAAATATTAGAAGATATAGTAACACTCCAAGAGAAAAATATTTTAGATCAGTTAAATATTTTTAGAGAGAGAGGGTTTCAGGTTGCAGTAGATGATTTTGGAGCAGAAAACTCTAATTTTTCAAGATTATTAGAGTTTAAGCCAAATTATCTGAAAATTGATGGTGCATTTGTGAAAAATATTGTCGATGATTTTAATAGTAGATTAATAACAGAATCTATTACTTATATATGTAAAAAAAGTGATTTAAAAATTATTGCAGAATATATTCATAATAAAGAGGTTTTAGAGGTTATTAAAGAGATAGGTATCGATTATTCACAAGGGTATTATATCGGTGCTCCAAGTGTAGATTTGGTTGAGGTGACAAAGTAGCTTAAAAGCTACTTTGGTAAACCAAATTTTTGAGTAATTAACTCTCCATCAGTGTTGAAAAATAGATAGTAAAGTATATCTTTTTTGATACTCAATCCAGCTAAAAATCTCAGTGCTAAATTTGCTTGATGTGAGGCTATATGCATCACCATCGGTGCGGCTATTCCTGCAGGAGTTTTTTCAACTATCTTAAAAGCATCTGTAAATGATGCCTCCTCTATAAAAGATACTTGACCATGAAATGCCTCTACACTTCCATAGACCCAAGGAATATTTTTTTGTTTTGCATAACTGTTTATATCTCCACGTGTTGGAAGGTTATCGGTAGCATCTATGATTAGATCAACCTCTATATCTTTTAAAGACCACTCGTTAAAATCACATTGGTGAGCGATAGCCTTAGTAAAAGGGCATCTTTGTTCAATAAGTTGTGTATTTAAAAGAGCTTTGTTTTTACCCTCATCACCCACTTTAAAGGCAATTTGACGGTGAATATTATGCACACTCACTTCATCAAAATCGACCATATGAATCTCTCCTATACCACTAGAACCAAGAGCAAAAGCCAAAGAACTCCCAAGTCCACCAGAACCTACTATAACGATTTTTTTAGTTTGAAGCAGGGCTTGAGTTTCCTCTCCCCATAGTTGTATCTGTCGATGAAAATAGTTTTGCATAATACTCCTTATCCTCTTTATTTAGGAAAATTATATCAAAAAAGGTATCATTATCAAGAACTTCAATATTTTGGATAGTCTTGAAATATAAATAAAGATTAAATAATAGCTGTTGTTTTTATATTCAAGTTATAACAGCTATTATATTAAATTTTAAATCAGGAAATAAAATGAAAATACTACACACATCAGATTGGCATCTTGGTCAAAGTTTTATGGGTAAGAGTCGCGAAGAGGAGCATAAAGCATTTTTAGAGTGGCTTTTTGTAACTATTGAGAGGGAAAAAATAGGTGTTTTAATAGTTGCAGGTGATATTTTTGATACAGGTACACCTCCAAACTATGCACTTGAACTCTATTATAATATTTTAACAAAACTTTCTCACTCCCTATGCAGATATATAATTATTACCGCTGGAAATCACGATTCAGTTGCAACTCTTAAAGCACCTAAGCAACTTCTCAAGGCACTTAATATCTATGTTATTGCTAGTGGAGATGAGTATGAGGAGGAACTTATAGAGATATATAAAGAGGAGAGACTCCAAGCGATAGTATGTGCTGTTCCATTTTTGAGAGATGGTGTTGTACGAAAAGGAAAAAGTGCAGAGAGTATGAAT
>JAYEGK010000215.1:0-1877 GCA_034716265.1 Campylobacterota bacterium | reverse complement strand
TGTATCCATTATCGCTCTCTCTTCATCATTAAAACGTCCAGGTTTATTTAATACGGCATCAGGAATGGCTACTTTTCCTATATCATGCATCGGTGAAGCTTGTTTGAGCATCTCACACTCTTTTTCAGGAAGACCATAGTATTTCGCTAGAAGATAACTATATTCAGCAACTCTTTTTACATGGTTACCCGTCTCCTTACTTCTACTCTCACCAATAGAACCCATAGTAAAAACAACCTCTCTTTGAGTCTCTTCTATCTCAATTTTGAGTGCCATAAGTTCATCATACTCTTTTTGTTGTCTCCTATCACTACGTATCATTATCTTATCTTGACGTTTTACATCTTTAATAAGTTTTTGCGTTGTTTTAGTAAACTCCTCTTGGAGATATTCAAGTTCTGTAACAAGCTTATTTTCAGGTATTTCAGTCAAAGTAATCTACTTGACAATAAGTTTAATATTTAAATCTTCAAAATCTTCGATGAAATCTTCACCCGCTTCTTCAGCACTCTCATTTTCTTCATCATATATCCAGTTAATCTCTATTGTATTCTCCTCTGAGTTTTCCTCTAAAAGGTCAAAGAAATCAAAAAATAGTTTTGAACTACTTGAGTTGAAATATATGATTTCCATATTTATTACCGTTGTTTCTGCTGGATTCTCTTCAAAATACTCCTCTAACCACTTCATCATTGGTGCATAAAATTCAAATGTATTTTCAGGGTATGATTTTCCAACTAAAGAGACTGTACCCTCTATGTTTAGCTTAATCTCAGGTGTGTACTTTGTTGCTTCTAATGTTAAATTTTCCATTCTATTTTTCCTTATCTTGTTTCTATAGTTGTTTTTATATGAAAATAGTATCTATCTTCATTTATTTTTGTGAACTTATATTCTATTTTATCACATTTTTTTGCAATCTCATAAAATCCGATACCACCTCCTTTGGAGTGAGTATCTTTACCACTTTTACGAAGTTCTCTATATCGTTTTTTAATACCACTTTTATCTAAAGATTGTATCTCTATAAGTTTAGGTGCCACTTTTTCTTTATCTTCATTTGAGATAATATTTTGACTATGTATATAATAGGTAAAATCTTCACTTTTTGAAACTAAAATGAGACCTTGTGGTTTTAGTGTGCTATTGTTAGCATCGATAGTTTTAGAGTAGTTCATCATATTTTGAGAAAGTTCTATAAATATAGTAAATATATTGTTTGATATACTCATACCTATATTGTGAAGTTCCGCCTCTTTTTCAAGTGCTTCAGTCATACCAGATATAAGTGTTTGAGAGAGATAGCCACCATAACTTAAAAAGATGATACCGTTATTATCAACCATCTCTTGGACTTTGTTCATATTCATTTTGAAACTCCTATCTATCTAATAATTTTACTGCATTAGCTAATCTTTCTTCTTTAATAGGTTTTTTGATAATAGAAGCTTTTAATTTTATCGCTTCTTGCACTACATGAGAATTCACGATAGATGTGACAACTACTATCTTTGCTTGATCACTATGCTGATGAATCTCTTTTATCATTCCTATACCATCAAGATTTGGCATCTCTAAATCTGTGACAACTAAATATGGTGCTAACTCTTTAAATTTTTCTACACCATCTAAGCCATCTACCGCTTCACCTATAATCTCATAACCCATACTTTCCAATACTTTTCTAGTAGCTTTTCTTGAAAATTTTGAATCATCAACTATCAATACTCTCTTCAATTTATTCTCCTTTTTAAATAGTAAAACCAATTAAGGTAACATCATCATTTGTTTCATGGTTATCTTGATAATCATCAAGTTCCCCTAAAAATACCTCTTGTTGGTCAGCCATAGTTTCACTGTGGTATTCGTTAATAATA
>JAYEGK010000214.1:0-1883 GCA_034716265.1 Campylobacterota bacterium | reverse complement strand
AAAAATAGTTGTAGATGTGTTTTAAGAAGTGGTTTAGCCGAAAAGATAGAGTTTGAAAATCAAGAGGAAGCGAAAAAAGAGGCACAATCTATGATAGAAATGATGAAGTCAACTTTTTGTCAAAAACATGAATTTGTTTTACAAGAGCAGTTTGGTGATTTTACAATCTATATAAAACCCCGTAGTTAACCTTTAAATGCTTCTTTATCAACCAGAATCTGGTTACTGTTACAATAGTGATTCTCTCTTTCTTTATGATTTTGTGTCATCATTTAAACCTCGAGGAAAAGTTTTAGATGTTGGTGCTGGTTGTGGAGTTGTTGGGTTGTTAGTTGCACGAGACAATCCAAAAGTAGAGTTAGAAGCAGTTGAAAAACAGGATATCTTTATCCATTTCGCAACTACAAATGCACGAGTAAATAAGATAGAGTATAAACTTCACAAATCAGATTTTTTAGATTTGGATGAAGAGAGTAAATATGATTATATAATATCAAACCCTCCTTTTTATTCATCGGGTGCTACTAAAAGTGAAAATGAGATTTTATTTAATGCACGCTACAATATAAATCTACCATTACAAGATTTTTTTAAAAAAGTGAGTCGAGTTTTGAAACCACATTCACACTTTATATTTTGTTATGATGCTTCACAATTTGCAGAGATATGTGTGGAATTAGCAAATGCTAAATTAAAAATTGTTGATATTCAGTTTGTGCATCCAAAAGTTGATAGAGTAGCCTCTTTAGTTATGATTCATGCTAGAAATGGTTCTAAATCATTTGTGAAAGTGTGGAAACCTTTTATCAGTTTTGATAAAAATGAGATTTCTGAAGAAGTGGAAACTATATTTAAAAAAGCAAAAACACAGAGTATAAAATGTCAAATATAATGAAAGAAAAAGGGTTTAATTATGCCTTTAATCTAGATGCTTGTGCAACTTGTCAAGGGAGATGCTGTACAGGTGATAGTGGTTATATCTATCTTAATAGATCGGAGATAGAGAAGATAAGTTTGCTCTTAGGTATTCCAATAAAAGAGTTTATAAATCAATATCTTTTTAAAAAAATGTATAAATACTCTATAAAAGAGATAGTTTATAATGGTTCCCATGAGTGTGTTTTTTATGATAGAGATTCCAATGGATGTAAGATATATGATGCCCGACCAACTCAATGTAAAACTTTTCCATTTTGGGACTATTATAAAACAAGAGTCGAGGAGTTAAAATTAGAGTGTCCAGGAGTTATTGATGATTAAAACTTTATCAATAGCTTTGTTAGCACTCTCTTTTATCTCCTGTGCAAACTCTCAACCAGTTGTCCAAAATCCTAAAATAGAGAGAAATAAAAAACTCTTTGCACAAGAGGATTACTATATTTTAGTAGCTCTTCGAGCTGAAGAGTTAAGAGATTTTATATCTGCATCTCAACTATATACTAAACTATATAATAAAACAGAAAGAGAGGAGTATCTTTATAAAGCTTTACAAAGTGACATAGCTGTAAAAAATTATCAATTGGTTTTAGATAAAATAGATAGTTTAGTCACGACAAAAGAGCAAGACAATAAAATAACTAGATTTTATATAGTTGCTTTAATCGGTTTATTGGAGATTGAAAAAGCAAAAGAGTTGACTGTTACTTTAGTAAAAAATTCTCAAGAAGATAATGATTATATTTTATTAAGTAGTATATATTTACAACTTAAAGAGAATGAGTTAGCACTCTCTACATTGGAAAATCTCTATAATAAAAATTTTGATGAAGAGATTTTGGAAAATATAGGAACAGTTCTATATATCGATTTAGAGAGAAAAGAGGAAGCTATCTCTAAGTTAGAGATGCATACTAAAACACATGGTTGTTCGCAACGAATATGTA
>JAYEGK010000213.1:0-1893 GCA_034716265.1 Campylobacterota bacterium | reverse complement strand
TAACATTTGTAGGTCTAACTGCTTTATCTGTTGAGATTAATATAAACTTCTCAATACCATACTTTATAGATATATCGATAACATTTTTTGTTCCTATAACATTATTGTTTATAGACTCTTTTATATTTTCCTCAACTAATGGAACATGTTTATAAGCAGCAGCGTGAATGACAATATCTGGTTTACAATCTTTAAATGTAGCGTCTACCAACTCTTTATCCTGAACACTTTGCATTATAGAGATAGTTCTAACAACCTTTATCTTCTCTGTAATCTGATAAAGATTATATTCACTATTATCTAACAATATAAGTTTCTTTGCTCCAAACTTTTCACACTGTTTAGATATCTCACTTCCGATACTTCCCCCTGCACCAGTGATTAAAACTGTTTTATCTTTAATAAAATTTGCAATTAATCTCTTATCTAAATCTTTTGGATGACGAGCAAGAAGATCCTCAACAGAAAGATTTTTTAATCTTGTCTCTTGATTACTTATAATAGCAAGTTTAATATCATAGATATTGAGTTTATACAACCTAGCATAGATAGATTGTAAAACATCTCTCTCTAGTTCTTTAGTAATGATTACAGATTCTATTGAATCATTTTTAATAATCTTTTCAATATCCTGAAATTTTTGTATATTAATATTTGAAAAATAACTTCCTATAATGCTGTTAGTATCATCAACTATTGCAGATATATAAAAACTATTTTTTTGTTTAAAAAGTGCTTGAGTAAAGGGCGAGACTCCTATTAAAAGAGTTTTTTTTAGACTTTTATCATTCTCACCCTCTAAAAACAATCTTTTTGAGATTCGAAAACTTCCTATAAAAATCAGTGATAGGAAGAGGTCTATAATCAATACACTTCTAGGAAATGGGGTGAAGAGAGCTGGGAATATATAATATAATGCTATAAATAAGATATAGGCGATAAGATGCGAATAGAAAATTTTTTTTACTTCTGTAAGTGAAAAAAATCTCCATGATATATTATATATTTTAAATATATATATCAACAGTAATTTAAAAAAAGTTAATAATAAAAATATCCTTATAAAATTGATTGAAAATTCAGTTGGAATATCAAAGTTAAAACGTAAATTATAAGCTAAAAAAAGTGTCCCTAAAAATATAAGAGTATCAAAAAATAGAAAAAAAAATACTCTTTTTAAAGCTGTTGGTTTAAACACCCTTTATAATCCTACACACTCTTTGAACATCTTCTCTCTCCATTGTTGTTCCACTAGGAAGAGATAAGCCATGAGAAAAAAGATTGTCACTTACTCCATTTAATATAGTTTTTGAGTCTTTAAAGAGAGGTTGTTGATGCATAGGCTTCCAAAGTGGTCGAGATTCACAACCATCTTCATCCAATTTTTTAATTATAAGGTTTGGATCTATATTTTTATCTTTAAAAATTATCGTTGTCAGCCATCTAGTTCCATAAGAGTTTTTAAGTTCTGGCATAAATTCAACTATTTGAGAGAGTTCCTCTTTATACCAACTAAATATCTCTCTTTTTTTGGCAACTCTATCATCAATAACCTCCATCTGCGCAACACCGATAGCGGATAAAACATTACTCATACGGTAGTTATATCCTATCTCTGTATGTTCATAATGGAGATAATCCTCTTTAGCTTGTGTTGCATAAAATTTAGCTTTTTCTATCCACTCTCTATTTGGACTTACAAGCATACCACCACCACTTGTTGTTAAAATTTTATTTCCATTAAAGGAATAGATCCCAAAATCTCCAAAAGTTCCACTATGTTTTGCATTATAGGTAGCACCCAATGATTCTGCTGCATCCTCTATAAGATACACACCATGAAGTTTACATATATCAGCTATCTTCTCTATATCTGCAACCTGTCCATAAATA
>JAYEGK010000212.1:0-1903 GCA_034716265.1 Campylobacterota bacterium | reverse complement strand
ACGTTTTTATAAAGATATAGAGAAAAACCATAATGTAGAGTATGCACCATTAGGTTTAATGCATCTTATCGCTCAGTGTAAAGATGAAAAACTTATAGAGGTGATAGCCTTTTTAGAACCGATACAAAAAAGTTTGAATACAAAACTCAAAGATTCAAGATTTAATATCGTTACAGCGATAGCAACACACGACTACAGTTCACAATCTGTTATTAAGATGCTTATTAAAAAAGCAAACTCTTATGTAAAAACACTTATAGCTATGAGAATTAATTGTAATCATTCTATACAAAAGAGATTGTTTGATAGTGCTGATGAAGCTGTTTTAGAAGCGCTATCTTACAATGCTACTTTAGATAAATCGATAATAAAAAGTTTATATAAGCAAGATAAATATATAAAAAATATAGCAAAATATATCATTTTAGATGATGAGATTTTTGATATGTTATTTGAAAAATATCCAGTGGAGTTAGCTGAAAATGAATCTTTAAGTTATGAGCTACAAAAAAGATTGGTTTCTTTACATACAGACAAAGTAAGATTATCTTTAGCTTCAAATCAAAATATAGATGAACAGTTTATAAATGAGCTTGTGAGTGAAGGGAGTCAGGATGTTAGTTTTGCTATCTATGAAAATGAAAGCACTCCTGAGCAAACATTAGAGGATGCTTATGATAATAGATTAAACCATTCTTCACTTGCACATAATAAAAATACACCAAAAAAGATTTTAACACTTTTAGCAGAGAGTGCTGATCCAAAAGTGTTGAAAGGTTTAGCTAAAAATGAGAGTACTCCTATTGATGTTCTTTATCAACTGCAACTTGATAGAAGGTTTGAAAGATTTGTAAAGGAAAACCCTAGTTTTGGTAAATATATAGAGAGAAAAAATTTAGGATGGTTAGAATAGATGAAAGCATCAGAGTTAACAAAAACTATATCTGCATTAGTACAAGAGAAGGTTCCAACATTTTTATGGGGTGCTCCCGGTATTGGTAAATCTTCTATTATAAAGCAGATAGCATTAGAAAAAGAGATAGGTTTTATAGATTTGCGTTTGGCACTTATGGATCCAACAGATTTAAAGGGGATTCCATTTTATGACAAGGAGTCACATACAGCTCTTTGGGCACCACCTGCATTTTTACCTAAAGATGGAGAGGGAATCCTCTTCTTAGATGAGTTAAATTCAGCACCACCATCGGTTCAAGCTTCTGCTTATCAACTTATACTTGATAGAAAAGTTGGAGAGTATGAGCTTCCAGATGGTTGGGCGATAGTATCTGCTGGAAATAGGGAGGGTGATAGAGGTGTAACCTATCGTATGCCATCTCCTTTAGCCAATAGATTTGTTCATTTTGAGATGGATGTTAATATTGATGATTGGCGTTTTTGGGCGTATAAAAAAGGGATAGATAATAGAATAATCTCCTATATATCATATAAAAATGAGGATCTTTTTAGTTTTAGTGCAAAAAATGATACTAAAAGTTTTGCAACCCCAAGAAGTTGGGAGTATGTTCATAATATTTTACAAACTAATCTTGATAAAAATTTACTTCTCGATACAATAGGTGGAGCGATAGGTAAAGAGATAGCTGTTAACTTTTTAGGATTTATAAAAGTTATGGATAGAGTTCCAGATATAGAGAGTATCTTAGAGTCTGGAGAGGGTGAACAGAGTTTAGAAGTTGATGTTTTATATGTATTAAGTACAGGGTTAGTAAGTGCTGTTTTAAAAGATAATAGTAGGCTAGATAATTTACTGAGATATACTCTGGAGATGAAGGGTGAATTTGCCGTAATGATAGTACAAGATCTACAAAGAGATGGTGTTGTTATGGAACACTCTAAAGTTTTTAAAGAGTGGGTAAAGAAGTTTATTTATCTCCTAGATTAA
>JAYEGK010000211.1:0-1904 GCA_034716265.1 Campylobacterota bacterium | reverse complement strand
TGAGAAAGGTACCAAGCTAAAGGAATTGATAATATTAGAAGTATAAATGTTGTTATTGATGCTAGTTTGAAAGAGAGTATGAAGGGGGCAAAATCTAAATTTAACAGAGTTTCTAACATCTTAAAAAATCCTCTCAAATCCAATACTCAAAAAACTTTTCTCTGTTGAAACTGTTTGACCATTTAATGTGAGGATTATTGGTAAAACTGTTTTTTTCATTTTTTTTCCTCGTATAATTTCTTTTATGGTAAAATACACTTACGACAATTACTTGTGTAGTTTATAGAGTGGTAAATAAAATTTTAAGGTCGAAGGATTAATTACCCTTCGACCTTTTTTTTACCCTCTAAAACTACACAAGGGAGATATACAGATCACTAGCCTTAATAAAACAGACAACCTCATCTCCACTCTCTAAACCCATTTTTAAAGATGATTTCAGAGTAATTATAGACTCCAAAATAGTATCAAAAACTTTTAACTCTACAACACTTAAAAGTTTTCCATTACTCACAGAGAGTATTTTTGCACCTAAACGATTTGAAGAGCTTACCTCTCCACTAAAGTTTTTAGCTATGGCAATATGTGTTGATTTTACATTTAAAAAAACTTTCCTACCAACAGTTATATCACCACTTAACTCTAAACTCATCATACAAAGTTCCAATCCATGAAAATCAAATGTAACAAGATGAAGTGAATCAACATTTTGAATATCTTTTACAGTAGCTATAAAATTTTTCATTCTACTATATAACCATACTCTTTAAATATTTTTTTTGCATCCTCTGAAAGAATAAAGTTATAAAAATTTCTTGCCTCTTCACTATTTTTAGAATGTTTTAACATCACTATCCCCTGTTCTATCGGTGTGTAAAGAGAACTATTTACATCTATCCAGTTTTTATCTTTTTTTAGATGTGATAGTTGTTTGCTAAAAAGTGATGATTTTGCTACAAAGCCAATATCAGTAGCGGTCATAGTGTAGGAGAGTGTTTGTGATGCAGATTCAGCATAGATAAACTTTCTTTTTAGAGTATCAAAAAGTTTAGCATTTTTTATCGCTTGAATAGCTGCTTTTCCATAGGGTGCTGTTTTTGGATTGGCAATAGCGATACGTTTGACTTTTTTATCCTCTAATATTTTCATTCCATTACTAAAATCAAAACTTTTTCTACTCACTAATGCCAGAGAACCTCTCGCATAGATAAGAGGTTTAGTAATCGCCATATTTTTTGCATAAAGGGTGTTTGGATATCTCATATTAGCAGAGATAAAAAGGTCATAAGGTGCTCCATGATTTATTTGAGCTGTTAGTTTTCCACTACTCCCTAATGTAACTCTTATTTTCGTATCTGGATTTGATTTTTTAAACTCCTCTTTGAGGGAGTCGATAGCGTAACTCACATTTGCAGCGACCGCTATATTTATAGTTCCTGCAAATAGTGAAACTACCGATAATAAACTTACCAATATAATTTTTTTTATCATAAATATTATACTAAACTATGGTCCATCTCAGAAGGGATCTCTATATCCATCAGTTTTAAAACAGTCGGTGCGATATTATTTAACCCACCTGTTTCTACTTTGGTAACACCATCAGCCACTACAAAACACCACACTTTACCAACTGTATGGTTTGTTAAAATATTTCCTTCATCATCTTTCATCTCTTCACAATTTCCATGATCAGAGGTGATAACTACTGAATAATCGTTCTCTTTAGCTTTATCAAGAATAAGTGCTAACTGTGCATCAACCGTTGTTACTGCAACTTTCGCAGCTTCAAAATCTCCAGTATGACCTACCATATCACCATTTGCGAAGTTTACTACTACAAAATCACAACTATCATCCATAGCACTTATAACAGCTTTTCCAACTGCAACTGCACTCATCTC
>JAYEGK010000210.1:0-1906 GCA_034716265.1 Campylobacterota bacterium | reverse complement strand
ATTAATCTCTATCTCATTTTGAAAAAAATAATCTTCAAACTCATCTAAAATAAAATTAAGCTGTTGCGATTTAGCATTATCTAAAAGTTCTATATATCGATTTCTTAGTTGAAAAATATCACTACTTTTATCTTTTTGAGAAAAAACTATAAAATTGAGTAGTTCACCCACTCTATTTTTCAAACTACCATAATCTCTATTTGTTCGATAGTTTTCCATCCATAATAAGAAATCATTAGTATGGAGTTCATTGAAATAACTAATACCTTCAATAGATGAAATATAAATTTCACAATATTGATAGAGTGCTTTTAAAACTATATTATAGGAGATGATAGTATTTTTTGAAGCATCGATATTTAAAAGATAACTATTAAATCTATCTATCCAAATAGTTAAATCATCAAGAATAGAGATACCGCTCTCTAAATTATCTATTGTTTCTAATTTTTGATTATTGAAAATATTATCTATATTGAGCATTGAAAAATCCTTTTTTAAAGCATGACATAATACGACATTATGTCATGCTTTAAAAGTTTATTACTTTTTAAAAAGTTAAAAAACTCAAATATAGCTTACTGTTTGATATATTTGAGTTCTAGAAGTTTATCATAAATTCTTGATACTAATCTTCCTGCAGCTGATCCACCATGTCCACCATGCTCTATTAATACAGAAACAATATATTGAGGGTTTTTATAGGGTCCATAAGTTGTAAACCAAGCATGTGAACGATTATAGTATGCTAATTCATGCTCTCTTTTTCTATTTTCAATATTTTGTTTAATAGCGATAACTTGTGCTGTACCTGTTTTACCAGCAATAGTCACTTTAGAATTTACAAAATAGGATGCCGTTCCTTTTTTATGATTACATACTTCATACATAGCTTTTTGAATTAAGGGAAGTTTTTCTAACTCTTTTTTGGTAAAAATAGATTTTAGTTTAGGAGTATACTCTCTATCTCCTATTTTTTTTGCAAAATGGGGAGTTATCAGTTTTCCTGTTGCCATCAATGCAGTATATTGAGCCATCTGCATAGGAGTGATTAGAAAATCTCCTTGACCGATAGAGGTGTTTAATGTTTCACCTACATTCCAAGAACGATTATATTTTTTTCTTTTCCATGCACGAGAAGGAACAATCCCAATAAATTCATTTGGTAGATCAACACCTGTTTTTTTTCCTAAACCATAACGCTTAAGCCCCTTACTCATCTTTTCATTACCAACTAATAGGCTTCCCTTATAAAAATAATCATCACAACTTTCTCGTATAGCTTTATTGAGATCTGTTTTATAATGCCCTGCTTTCTTCCAACATCTAAAAATTCTTCTTCCAAGTGGTAAGTTAGATTTACAAGTAACACTCCAATGTTCATCCACTTCAGTTGTAATATATAAAAGACCTAATCCTGTTTTAATAACTGAACCAGGAGGATAGAGACCATTTACAAGTTTATTGGTAAATGGATGATCTGTATTTGATGAAAGATCTTTATACATTTTATGTGACATTCCAGATACAAAGATGTTTAAATCATACTTAGGAAAACTACTTGCAGAGAGAATTGAACCATTAGTATCCATCACAATGACAGCACCTACTTTATCTTTAAATAGTGTAGATATATACTCTTGTAACTCCATATCAATACTTAAAGTCAACTTTCTATCTTCTATAGATGCTTTATATTCTAACTCTTCAATCTCTTGATTATTAGCATTTACTTTGATTTTCCTATATCCAGCTTCACCTTGTAAATATCTGTTATAATATTTCTCAATTCCCGTTTTCCCAATATATCCAATCAATTCTAAAAGAGTATCATCTTTTATATCCTTTCTATTTGCACGAGAAACATAACCAATAATATGAGCAGCGGTAGTTTTATAGGGGTAAA
>JAYEGK010000209.1:0-1925 GCA_034716265.1 Campylobacterota bacterium | reverse complement strand
AATTAAAAGAGAAGATAGAGATATGATAGATTTAATAGTTTTTAGTATCTCAAACAATAGATATGCTTTAAAAATAGAGAATATTCAGAGAATTATTCAAGCTGATACACTTACAAAGATACCAAATGCACACCATTTTATAGATGGAATGCTTAGTTATGAAGATAATGTTATTAAGGTGCTTAACTTTCGTAAATTGATAGGCAATCAAAGTTATTCTCAAGAGTTAGAGATCTTGTTTGCAAAGTTTAAACATTATCATAAAGAGTGGGTGGGAGAGCTTAGAGGCTCTATTAATAATAATATACCTTTTACAGGTATTAAAGATGTTCACAAATGTGATTTAGGTGTTTGGTTAGATAAATTTAGCTCTTATGATGATGAAGTAACAGATGTTTTGACAGATATTTTAAAACATCATAAAGATGTACATCTTAAAAGTAATGAAGTTTTAGAGTTTGATGCATCACAAAAAGTTCTTGCTCAAGAAATTTTAAGTAAAGATATTGAAAAAAGTTTTGAGCATACGATGGATGCTTTAGATAAGTTTATTGCTATCTCAGATAAGGTTGCTAATTCACTTCAAAAATTTATTATATATGAAGATGATGGGGAGATATTTGCTATAAAAGTAGATCTTATTGAGGATATTGCACATATTAAAGAGCAAGATATTATTAATGCAAATGAAAAAAACAGTAAAAATGAGTTTTTAACTTTACAGGGTGTTTTGGATTTAAAAGGTGTATTAGTTAATGTTATTAAAAGAGTAAAATTACCAAACTAAGGAGATTAATATGGCAATTATATATGAAGGTAAAGAGCTTTCTTTTGAATCTATTATTTATGAAGATGAAGTTGTAGAGTTAAGAAATTTTTTACAGACAAATGCTGGAGAGGAGATAACTTTTGATTTTGTAAAGTGTGAAGATCTACATTTAGCGATATTACAACTTGTTGTCTCTTATCAAAAAAATTATCCTTATATATACAAGTTTGCTGATGATAAAAAGCTTTTTGAAACTGTTTTAAAAGGATTTGACCCTAGTGAAAACTATTGTAATTAGTAATCGTAAGGGTGGTTCAGCAAAAACTACAACAGCAGTAAATCTTGCAAGTGGTTTAGCTAAATATGGTTCAGTGTTACTTTTAGACTTTGATACACAAGGTCATGCTTCGATAGGAGTTGGATGTGAACCTAATGAGGTCTTAGGTGTACATTCAATTTTTGTGGGAAAAACATTGAGTGAAACTTTTATGCCAACTATGCATAAAAATTTAACACTTTCTCCAGCACTTGCCTTTTTTGATGTATATGAGTATTCAGATCTTATGGGAGTATTGAAAAGTCGTTTTAAAAGAGAGAAGATAGCTGATTTTTTTGATTATTGTATAATAGATACTCCCCCAACTTTTGATGCTCTTTTGAAAAACTCCTTAGAAGTTGCAGATAGTGTTGTTGTTCCTTTTGTACCACACCACTTAGGTGTTGTTGCTGTTGGTCAGATGATGCGAACATTGTATAAAACAGCATCAGTTTTTAATCAAGATATAGTAGATATAGCTATACTGCCAGTTATGTACAATCCACATATAAAGGAACATAAAAAATCGGTAGATAAAGTTAAAATATCATTTGGTGCATCTAAACTCTTATCACCTATAGGTGTGGATATTAAGTTAGCAAAACAGTTTGAATCAGCTTCACCTATTGTTTTAGAGCCTAAAAGATCTAAAGGTTTGAAAGATTACAATAACTGTGTTAAAGAGATTTTAGAGAGATTTTAAGGGTAGAAAATGAAAATATTAATAGTTGATGACAATAAAAATAACAGAATGATATTAAGACTTCTTCTAGAAGATTATGAAGAAGATAATGGTAAAGCATTTGAGATAGCTGAAGCAAAAGATGGTTTAGAAGCACT
>JAYEGK010000208.1:1254-1927 GCA_034716265.1 Campylobacterota bacterium | reverse complement strand
CTATTGCATTTGATATAACCATTTCAGACCACCTTTGATATAATTGCGATATTATAAATTATAAAGGCTTAGAGTTGCGAATTATCACACTACTATTTTTTATCTCTCTCTCCCTATCTGCTCAAAACTCTTATGAACTTGGGGAAAAACTCTATATGGAAAAGGGATGTCATAGTTGTCATGGAATGAAAGCTGATGGAATGCATAACTATCCTAGACTTGCAAACCGTGCAAAAGGTTTCTTACGATATAAATTAGAACGTTTCCGCTCAAAACTCTCTGACAATCAGCAACAGGAGATGATGATAGCTTTTGCTGTTGGATTGAGTGATGAAGAGATAGATAATCTCACAACTTTTTTTTCCCAATATAGAGATATAGAACTCGAAGAAAGATATGATGATAGTTATCAAAATCATGGAGATGGTGGATCATGAAAATATTAGTATCAGCACTAGAACACTCAGCAAATATACATCTAAAATCTTTAAAAAAAGAGTTAAATGATAATATTGAACTTATAGGAATATTTGACAACTCTTTAGGAGAACCGATAGTTGATTTGAGAAGTTTATCTATTATGGGTTTTGTAGATGCTCTTAAAAAATTACCATTTTTCTTTAAACTTAATGTTCAGATGGTTGAGTTAGCCAAAGAGGCAGATAAGATTCTT
>JAYEGK010000208.1:0-1244 GCA_034716265.1 Campylobacterota bacterium | reverse complement strand
AAAGAGATAATCTACTACATACTTCCTCAAGCTTGGGCTTGGAAAAAGAAACGGATTCCTGTTTTGGAGAAAACTGTTGATAAACTCTGCTCCATTTTACCATTTGAGAAAGATTACTATTCAAAAAATGCCCCTATTAGTTATGTAGGGCATCCTCTTCTTGACCAGATAAAAGAGTTTAAAACAGAGTTGAAAAATGAGGTTAAAAGTGTAGTCTTTATGCCTGGAAGTCGTAAGGGAGAGATTAGTAAACTTATGCCTATTTTTCATCAAGTTCGTGAAAGATTAGATATAGATGCTACTATTATCATTCCCGATTATTTTACACAAAATGAGATAGATACTCTTTATGGAGATCTCTCAAAGTTTGAAAGAAAAACTGATGCTCATAAAACTCTTTATGAAGCAGATTTTGCTTTTATATGCAGTGGAACAGCTACACTTGAAGCTTCTCTTATCGGGATACCCTTTATACTGAGCTATATAGCCAAACCTTTGGATTATTTCATAGCTACAAAATTTGTAAAAATAGAGTATATTGGAGTTGCAAATATTATGTTTAATAAGATAGATGGTTCCACTATCCATCCTGAATTTATTCAAGAGGATGTCACAGTTGAAAATTTATTACAATCTTATAATAACTATAATAGAACAGATTTTTTAGAAAAATCTCAACTTTTACGAAAATATCTACAAAATGGAAGCTCTAAAAATGTAGCCTCTTTGATAACACAAAAAATAAAGGATTAAAATGACAGAAGAAGTAATTATAGAGGCTCTTAAAGGGCAATATCCGCGTGACCTTAGAAAACAGATAGTAAAAAATATAGTGAGTAATGAAGAGAATGATGATTCTTTAGCATTGGAAAACTCTTATAAAATGCTCAATCAGATTTTTTCATATATAATCGCTGAGCTAAAATGGAAAATAGCGGTAAATTCAAACAGATGGGATGAAACTCCATTAAATATTATGAGTCAAGTATTTCCAAAAATCGAAACTACAAAATGGTTTGATGAACAAAAGATAAAAATTTAGTGAGCATACTTTTTCAAACTTTTTGGTAAAAAAAGTTTGAACTCCTCTACTTTATTGAGTTTAAATTTAATCTGAGGTTTACCATTTCTCCAATAAAATGAACCAAAACTACTCTTTAAATCTCTATAACTTCTATAACTTGTTGCAAATATTGGTTTAGTTTTACAAGAATCATCTAAAGTATCAAATCTTTTTCCTATTA
>JAYEGK010000207.1:0-1934 GCA_034716265.1 Campylobacterota bacterium | reverse complement strand
TAGAGTATTTTAATCTTGGAAGGGATAGAGAGGATGCTTCTATATCATTTTCTATCCCATTGGCTTCACGTTTGAGTTTTAGAAAATCTACTTTAGATTTTATACCCTCTCTTACCATAGGTGCAGTCATAGCTATCTCCTCTATAACAAACTCTAATGATCTTTGGAGTGTTTTGATTCTCGCTTTTGCTTCTTTATACTCCTGTTTTTTCTGTTCAATCTGATTGACAATAGAGCGATCTTTTGCAAGGAACTCTTTTTTATTGGAGTAATAAAGCTCTTTTGAGAGTTCTATCTGTTTTTTCATTATAGTGTCATCTGTTTGGAGTGTTTGAAAGTCAAGTTCATTAGCTTGAGCATAAAGTCTTAATTTTTTGGCTTCTAACTCCTGATATTTCATACTGTTTGTAAGGGAACTTGATGTAGATTTTGCATTATTTATCTTTAATATAGTCTCACCAATCTTGACTTTTTGACCCTCTTCAACTAGGATAGACTCAATAATTCCACCCTCTAGATTTTGGATAATCTGGTTTTGTCCATAGGGGATAACATCACCATCACCCCTTGTTATCTCATCTATTTCAGCTAGGGTTGCCCATATTAAAAAGAGTATAATTGTGATGAGCCATATTCTGAGTACTTTACTGATTTTTTGTGGAGTTTTGTTTAGTATAGCAGCACTTAAGCTGTTCATAAACTCATAATCTTTTTCGCTATACTCTACAGGTTTATTACTCTTTTTCACTGTTTGAACCTCCACCTTGAAGTTGTTTTAGAGCTTCCTCTTTTGGTGCATCTATAAATATTTTACCATCATTCATAACTATAACTCTTTGAACAATATTTAAAAGAGTCATCTTTTGTGTCACAAATATAGATGTTCGTCCCTGTAAGTTAGCAGATAGATTATGAAGGAGTCTCGCTTCTGTAATCTGATCCATCGCATTACTAGGCTCATCAAGGAGCATAATAGGGGCTTCAAGTAAAAATGCACGAGCGATTCCTATACTTTGACGTTGCCCACCCGAGAGACCTTGACCTCGCTCACCGATAGGCATCTCATAACCACGAGGATGCTTTTTTATAAACTCTGCTGTTCCACTAATCTGTGCTGCACGTATCATAGCACCATCTGTTGCATGGGTAGCACGGAAAGTGATATTGTCTTTTACCGTTCCTCGAAAGAGCATAATATCTTGAGAAACATATCCTAAGTTTTTACGTAAATCAGCAGGATCGATCTGTTTTAAATCTATACCATCTATGAGAATTTGACCACTATCTGGTTCAAAAAGACCAAGAATAAGTTTTGCAATGGTACTTTTACCAGAGCCGATACGACCAATTATCGCTACATGTTCTCCTGGTTTTATGGTAAAAGATACATTTTTTAAAGCGGGTATCTCTGTATCTGGATAGGAAAATGTAACATCAACAAACTCTATAAGACCACTAAACTCTGGTCGTGTTACAAACTCTTTTCCCGTAGGTCTCTCACTAGTTTTTGAGATAATATCATTGAGTGTGTGGTAGGATGTAAGTGTTGATTCATAGTTTGTCATAAGTCCCGCTACTTGTCCCATTGGAGCAAGAGTTTTACCTGTTAATATAACAATAGCTATCAATCCCCCCATAGAGAGATTGAACTCCGATATTTGATAGACACCATACACTATAATCATCACAGTATTGAGTTGAATCAATAGTTGTGTAATAGTGGGAATAGAGGAGGATATCATACGTGACTTTAAACTTTTATCCGCTATCTCTCCTGTTGACTCCTCCCATTTATATTGTACTTGACTAAGTGTTCCTAATGTTTTTAGCGTTTCAATATTGCTTAATGTTTCTATGAGGATGGCACTTTTTTTGGCACTTGCTTCATGGGAGCTTTCTATGCTATCTTTGAGTGGTTTTTTTATGAAAAAAGC
>JAYEGK010000206.1:0-1945 GCA_034716265.1 Campylobacterota bacterium | reverse complement strand
TAGATTATGATGTTGAGAGTGAGAAAAAAGAGGCTAGAAAACTCAAACCAAATGTGGATATATTAGAGATAAACACTAAAGATGATGAGTCCATAAAAAGAGTGATAGAGTGGATAGAGTTTAAAGCAAAGATGAGGTAAAGATATGCATAAAAATATAATACTAAGTTTTTCTATTACGATAGTATTACTAATTGTTTTAGGAGTTACTTCTATCATAAAAATGGCTGAACTAGCTGACTTGTCAGAAAAGCTTTATAAACACCCATATACTGTAACAAGTGCTACAAAAACTATAGAAACAAACCTGATTTCAATGCATAGGTATATGAAAGATGTTGCTTTGTCAAACAATGTCAAAGAGTTACAAATGGCAGTTGAGAGAGTTAATAATAGTGAAATTATTATATATAAAGAGTTTGATATTATTTTTGAGCGCTATTTAGGAGATAAGCAAGATATCGAAAAAAGTTATGATGCTTTTGTAAAATGGAAAGTTATAAGAGATGAAGTGATAACATTAATGGGGAAAAACCAAAAAGATAAAGCAGCTCAAATAACAAAACAAAAAGGTGCAAAGCATGTTGAACATTTAAATATGCAAGTAAATAAACTTGTACAATGCGCTCAAAATAAAGCTGCCTTTTTCAATGAAAATGCTAAAAAAAGTAAAGACTCATCTATTATACTTATTACATCTATATTAATTGTAATCATATTGATAATAATTTCTATATTGATTTTCTTGATAAAAAGTATCTCTAAAAAAGATTTAGAGATAAAAAAGTATTTTCATATGATTGACCAAAATATTATGAGTGCTACATTAGATACTGACTTTAAAATACTCACTGTAAGTAGTGAGTTGGCTAGACACTTAGGATACACTAAAGCTGAGTTATTGACAAAAGATAGCAACTACCTCTATAGTGATTGTGATGAAGATATGAAAGATATGATTTTAAAGATTATTCAGAGTGGTAAAGGTTGGAGTGGTGAGATGAAAAAGCTTGACTATTCAAATGAGGTAAAGTGGTTACATTCAAATATTCAGCCAGTTTTAAATGAGAATTTTGATGTAGTTGCCTATACAAATATTTTTCATGATATATCCTCACAGAAAAAAATTGAAGAGATATCTAATATAGATGGTTTAACCCATCTATATAATAGAAGATTTTTTGATGCAGTATTTCCAAAGCAGATTAAAATATCTAAGCGAAATAAAAACTTACTTGTATTTGCTATGATGGATATAGACCACTTTAAACAATATAATGATACCTATGGCCATCAAGCAGGTGATATCGCACTTAAAAAAGTGGCATCTGCATTGAAAAAAGCATTAAATAGAGCAGATGATTATATATTTAGACTTGGTGGCGAAGAGTTTGGTATGCTCTATAATATAAGTGAAAAAAAAGATGCATTTGAGATAGCAGATAGCACAAGAAAAAAAATAGAAGCCTTAGAAATTGCACATAGTGGAAATTCAGTATCAAAGTTTGTCACAATCTCTATGGGAATTTATATTATAGAAGCAGATAAGGAGAATGAGGTAGATGATATTTATAAATCAACAGATGAGCTACTTTATAAGGCAAAGCAAAATGGCAGAAATCAAGTTGTTTGCTTATAGCGAGGATATCTAATAATGTGCTTATCAATCCCAAGTAAAGTTACTAAGATAGATAAAGAACACAACACAGCAACTGTTGATACTATGGGAGTATCACGAACTGCAAGTTTAGACTTGATGCAAGAGGGGTCTTTGCATGTAGGGGATTTTGTTCTCATTCATATAGGCTTTGTTATGAATAAGATAGATGAAAAAGATGCTTTGAATTCTCTTGAGGCACTTCAAGATATACTCAAAATTATGGATGAAGAAGAGCTAGAAAAAACCATCATAGATAGCGAACATTGTCAAAATGGATAAGAGCTTA
>JAYEGK010000205.1:0-1952 GCA_034716265.1 Campylobacterota bacterium | reverse complement strand
AAATATCGCTTTAGTATCAGGTTTCACCAGTTTTTGAGCCAATCTTTCTCCACAAAGAAAACTATCAGGATGACCATTTTTGCTCTCCATAGTTTCCATAGCCACACTCAAAGTAGCTCTTTGAAATGATGTAACACTTACAACAACTTTATCTGTGGATACAATATTTTCCAATATTTCACCATCTGTAGTAGCCCCAATAATCTTAGCTTGTGGAACAACCTGTTGAATATCATCTAAAATATATTCTAACAGCTCTTTTTCTAAAAGAGAACTAAAAATCTGAATTAAAAGATTTGGTTCACTTTGAAAAGAGTTATCTTCAATAAATTGGGTAAACTCATTTTGTGATCTATAATATATGTTTTTTGTTATCATAATATCCACTCTAAAAAATAAAATTTTGTTGATTTTATCATAAGTTAGATAAAATTCATTTATTTTAAAGAAAAGAGTTTTTTATGTCAACTAAAAATAATAAAATAGCTATTGTAGGTGCTGGTGCATCTGGTCTTATCTGTGCAATATTTTGTGCTAAAGCGGGATTGAGGGTGGATATCTATGAACAAAACTCAAAACCTGCAAAAAAAATTTTAGTTTCAGGAAATGGACGTTGTAACATTAGTAATATCGATGCCACGAGTAATAATTATTTCACCAATAATTCAGTTTTTATCAAAGAGGTTTTAAAACAGTTTAATTTTGAACAGTTTACAAAATTTACAAACTCTATCGGTTTACTCCTTGATATTAAAGATGATGGTCGAGTATATCCTCTTAGTAATGAAGCAAAATCTGTAGTAAAAATATTTGAGGATTATGCTAAAAATCTTAATGTCAATTTTCATCTTAATGAAAAAATAGAAGATATCGATAAGCTTACTAAAGAGTATAACTCTGTAGTCGTTGCAACAGGAAGTGAAGCAGCCTCACATCTAGGGGGTAATAGTGATGGATACAACTTTGCTCAAAAATATAATCATACCATCGTTCCAACATATCCCTCTTTAGTACAGCTTCATCTTAACTCTCAATATGCTAAAAAAATGTCTGGTGCAAAAATAGATGCAGAGGTAACACTTTTTATCAACAATAAAAAAGAAACAGTATCTAAAGGTGATATTCTCTTTACAAACTATGGTGTTTCAGGCTTTGCTATACTTGATATCTCTCAACTTGCAAGTGTCACACTCCTTAATTATGAAGCGGTCGATATATCTATAAATCTTCTACCCTCTTTTAATGCACAAAAACTCTCTACCCATATCTTAAATATTTCACAAAATATACCCCACTTTACAATTTTAGATATTTTAGTAGGTCTTATTCCTATTAAAATAGCTCAAAACTTACTTGAATATTTAAAAATAGAACAGGATATATCTTCTCAAAATATTCATACAAAACTAACCAAAAAAATTGCAAACAGAGTTCTAAACTGGAGATTTGAAGTAACACAAACTCATGGTTTTCGTCATGCAGAGGTGAGTGGTGGGGGAGTCGATACGACAGAGATAGACTCAAAAACTATGCAATCTCTTAAACAAAAAAACCTCTACTTTATAGGAGAAGTTTTAGATGTTGTTGGGGAGCGTGGTGGATATAACTTTACCTTTGCATGGGCAAGTGGCTATATTTGTGCTAAACACCTCTCCAAAAAGTGGAACTGAAATGCAAAATAGCAATCTACTCAAACTAAGTATAAATGACCTATTTAGTATAAAAATGATGCAATACTCTCTTGCACCATTAATCATCAGTATGGGTATTTTATATCTACTTTTTTTTCTATTTGCAGGAGCTACTCTTGATCAACTCTCTACTTTACTGTAAACTTCGCAAAACTCAAAACTCCTCTCCAATCCCAGCATAAGCCTGCATCTGCCTAAGCATTTCATCAGAAATATTGTTCTCAATCTTGTACTTTTCAAATTCCCAAGCCAATAACAGTA
>JAYEGK010000204.1:0-1957 GCA_034716265.1 Campylobacterota bacterium | reverse complement strand
CTGCTATTAAGGAACTATACTAACAATGCGAAAAATATACCTATTAACTTTATCCTCTTTTCTTCTTGCAGAAACATTACCACCCGCTCAAAGTCCTTTAAATTTAGGATATGAAACTCAAAAGCAAACAAAGCAAACAAAAGAGCAGATAACATCACTTCAAAAAAAACTCTCTACAATAGAAAAAATTGAAATAGAAAAAAAAAAAGAGCAGATAGAGCAAACAAATCTTGGTCCAAACTTTACTCTTAACGGTGTTTCTATTAAAGGAAATACAACCTTTAAACAAGAGGAGATTATTCTTTTTGTAAAACCCTATGTCGGGAAAAAAGTATATACAAAAACTCTTCAAGAGATAGCACAAAAAATTACAGCACTTTACTATTCTAAAGGCTATGTAACAAGTAAATGTGTTTTACCCCAACAAAATGTCAAAAATGGCAATGTTTTATTTCAGATAATAGAAGATAAGCTTGGTGCCATCGCTTTGAGTGGAGAGAATGCTCATAACTATAACACTAAAATATTTCTAAAACATTTTAAAGAGTTACAAGGTAAAATTATTAATGCAGATGAGCTCAATGAAAAACTTAGACTACTCAAATATTTACCTATAAGTAAAATTTCCCCAACACTCTCTAAAGTTCGTCCTGGTGTCTCTAACCTTATCTTAAAAATAAGTGAATCAAAACAGAGAATATCTTTAAATGTAAATAATATGGGAAGTCAATATAGTGGTCTTTATAGAACTACTCTCACAGGTAATATAAATAATATTGCAGGAATTAGTGATTCCCTTTCTCTCTCATTTACAACAACACAGATGCCTCATAACTACAGCTCTTTAAGTGCATCCTATAGACATCCTATAGGTGATAATGGAGCGAAAATATTATGGGCTATATCTCAATTAAATTATCAACTTGATCCCGATGAAATTGGTACAGATACAGTGTTTTACGATGGTGACTCTTCAGCTTTTACACTTCAAATACAAAAGCCTATCTTTCTTTTTGATAGAGTAAATATATGGCTCAGTGCAGGATTTGACTATAAAGATCTAACGTCTAAAACAATCCAAAATAATAATGGAGATATTTTAGTAAACTCTGTTGATAAAACAAGTGTAATAACTCTTGGAACAAATATAGACTTTGTCGATGAGTTTAAAGGTTATAATGCTCTTTCTTTAAAGATTGCACAAGCTATACCAAACCTTTTTAACTCTATGTCACAAGAAGATATTGATAGAAAAACATACAGAATAGAAAATGAAGATGATTTTGCATCCCTAGCGAAAAAAGGTCCTGTAAAATATGGAGATAATCTCTCTGCTAATTTTAATAAAATCTATTTTTCAGCCTCACGTCAACAATATCTCCCAAAAGAGTTTACAATGAATTTTTCATTCAGTGGGCAATACACTTCACGACGTATTCCTCAAGCCTACGAATATAGTACAGGAGATTATGGTTTTGGTGCATCGACTGGTATTTACCATAACTTAATGACAACCTTTTTACAACTAGGAGTAACATATAGTTATACTCGAGTCTATGAATATGATTTAAATTTAGATTTAGATACTCTTTATAACCGTTCATCTGGAGTAACTCTTAATATATTTTATGAAGATTTTTATACAACACTAAGTTATGCTAGTAGTTTAGAGGAGTGGGATAGCAGTACTGAAAATATAAAATTTAGTCTTGGTTACTCTTGGTAAAAAAATTTTAAAAATATGTTACAATCAAATTTTAAGGAGATTCAATGAAAAAAATATTATTAAGCTTTACTCTAAGTTCCGTACTACTTTATGCTAACACACTCAGTGATGGACAAAAGCAGTTTAAAAACAAACAATATGAAAAATCTTTCAAAACATTTTTTCAAGTTGCTAAAGATGGTATGGTAGCAAAGTATAATATAGCCTCTATGTATGAGTTAGGCTTAGGTG
>JAYEGK010000203.1:0-10089 GCA_034716265.1 Campylobacterota bacterium | reverse complement strand
TTGCAGATATAACTCTGATAAAGTTTTTTCTTAGTGTAAAAACAACAGTCACTAAGTCGTTAAAATCATTTTTACCTAAAGCAACGCATCTACATTCATCTACAGAGTGTTTAAAATCTTCCACAACCAGAAGAGGTTCATTAAAAAAAACCTCCTCTATAGTTGTCCATTTTAAACCATGTTTATCCTCATTTTTATGAATATTTCCCTCATCCCAATCAAATCCAATGATAGACTCAATATCTAAACAGTTAAAATCCATACTTATCCTTGTATATTGCTATTATATACATTTGTAAAAATATTGTCAATATTCTATCTTGTCACCAACTCGTAACAATCAAGTAATCTTTGTGTAATCCAACAAAAGTAATATTCAAAAATTATAATAGTTTTAATTTACGAGGAGTATTTTTGATGAAAAAGATTGTGGGTGTTTTTTTATATATCTTTCTTATAAACACAGTAGCTTTTGCTAAAGAGAGTTCAGATGAGAGCTATGTTGACCATTTGGCATTGGCTACTTTGATGGTTTATGATGCGAACTATGATGTGGCTAGAGAGGAACTTGCTCTTGTAGATAAAAGTGCTAAAAAGTTTAATGGTGCTAAGTTTTATACTATTTCAGGTGTTATCGATACCAAACAGAAAAAATATAAAAACTCCATAATAAACTTCAAAAAGGCTATTGTAGCTACTCAAAAAACAGAGTATAAAGCTCCTGTTGTAAAGGTAAAAGAGAAATATCTTTTTTCCTTTGCTAGTGAAAAAGAGGTAAAAGTTGTCGATAACAAACCTGTTTTAGAGTGGGAGAAAAATAAAAAAGAGAAGATAGAAAAACTCTATATCTATCTAAGCCAATCTTACTATAAAATCAAAGATTATAAAAACACAGTCAAAGCCTTAAATAATGCTGGTACAATGGGAAAAAATCGTTCCTCACTTTATACTCTAAGAGCTGAGTGTTACTGGAAGATTAAAGAGCATTCTCACTCTTTTAATGCTTTAAATGAGGGGATAAAACTATTTCCTAAAGCTACAAAACTTCTCAAACAGAAATTTTATTATTTAGCAGAACTCAAACTTTATCAAGCATCCATAAAAATAGCAAAACAGTATATCAAAGCAAGTGGAAATAGCTCTTCAGAACATATCGCTCTTGCACAACTTTTACTTCAAGCAAATCAACTTGATGAAGCGATTAAAATCCTTGAAGTTGCAAAACTTACTTTTCCTAAAGAGGCAAAAATAGATGTTATCCTCTCTCACGCTTATGGAAAAAAAGGGATGAAGTTTACATCGGCTGAAATATTTGAGATAGCCTCTATCTACGATAAAAAATATGAAACCGATTCGGTGGAGATGCATCGTCGTGTTGGAAATATTGCTCATGCTATCTATCTAAACTCAAAAATGAAAGATAAAGTTCAAAAACTCAAACATAAAATTGCTATCTATATCTCAAGAGAGGAGTATGAAAAGGTGGTGGGTTTGATAAGTGGACTCAAACGTTATAACCTACTCAAAGATGATAATGTTCGTTATGCATTAGCTTACTCCTATTATATGGAAAAAGATTATAAAAATGCAGAAAAACAGCTCAAAAAAATCTCAGATAATGAACTTTTCGCTAAAGCAACTGTGATAAGAAAAAATATAGAAAAATGTAGAAATGACAGTATGGAGTGTATCTAATGGTAAAGAGCAGACTAAAATCACTACTTCCAATCTTTTTAGTATCGGTAACAGTATATGCAAGTGAGATAGGAACAATCACAGTTTTTACATTCAATGATGGACAAGTTCTCACAGATAATGAGGTAAAGATAGATGGAAAAGATATCTATAAAACAGATAAAGATGGTTCGGTTGTTATCTTCGCAGAGGTTGGAGTACATCAGATAGAGATTTTCGGAAAAGATAGTAAATCTCTTAACCTTGGTTATCTAAAAAAGCCTGTTATTGTAAAAGAGGATCAAGATACACAAGTTATCGCTACTTTTAACAAAGAGAAAAAACACCATATAGAGATAGATACCCCTTTAGAATCGGAAAATACAGAGGTAGATATAGAAACACTTGCAACAGGACGATTAAACGGTTTGGTCTTCTCTTCTGAAGATAAAAAAGGGATAGCAAATGCAAGAGTTTTTGTAAAAGGCACGTCCATAGATGCGAGAACGGACAAAGATGGTAAATTTAGTGTTCTTATTCCTGCACAGACAAGTGTAAGTATTTCCGTTGTTCATTCTGAATATAGTGCACAAACTATCAAAAATATTAATGTTAAAAAATCGGGAATAATCTCAAGAGAGGTGGAACTTACTCCTGCGAGTATGGAGCTTGAAGAGTTTGTTGTTTTAGCACCTAAAGTTGAAGGGACTATTGCAACAATTATGGAGGAGGAGAAGAAAAGTAAATCTATCTCTAACATTTTAGGGGCTCAAGAGATGAGTAAAAAGGGTGATTCTTCTGCTGCAAGTGCTTTAAAACGTGTGACTGGGGTAACACTTATCGGTGGGAAAAGTATCTATGTTCGCGGTTTAGGAGATAGATATTCAAACATCGAAATGAACTCTATGCCACTTCCATCGCCAGACCCTACAAAACGTGTTGTTCCTTTAGATATTTTCCCATCAGGGGTTATAAAATCTATGAAAGTACAAAAAAGTGCCACAGCAGATGTTCCCCACAATTTTGGTGGAGGGTATGTGGATATTCACACTAAAGATAGTGCCAAAAAAAGTTATCTTAAAATAGCTATCGGTGCTGGTATGAATAGCAATACAGGAAAAAGTACTGACACCTATCAAGGAAGTAGTACAGACTTTTTAGGATTTGATAGTGGATATAGAGATATATCTCCCGATATTATTAATAACTCAACAGTAACGCTAGGGGAAAGATTACCTGCTTTTACAACAGACTACTTTGAAAAAGAGGAACTTTCTGTATTAACTCAAAAGTATGCAGATAGAAACTACAATGTAACAGATAAAAAATTACCATTTGGTTTTAAAGGTTCGATAGAGGGTGCAAAAAACTTTGAAGTAGATGACCACAAAATAACACTTTTTGGAAATTACAGTTACGACCAAGAGCATAAGTTTAGAGAGGAGAGTTATTACAAATACGATATGCAAAAAAGTACAGGAAAACTCTACAAAGATGCCTCTCAATCGGGAACAACTCGTAAAACTATCAACCAATATTCTCAATCAGCTATCTTTAATATAGGCTATAACTATCTTGATGTTGTAAAAGTAAAATTCACAAAACTTTACACACATACAGCGGAAAATAAGACAAGAATAGCAGATGGTATTATGGGTTCAAATGATGAAGATATGACAAAGTATTATTTAGATTGGGAGGAGAGAACTTTAGATGTAAATCAGTTAAATGGAGAGTTAGATTATCAGATATACAACAAAGAATCCCATATCTCTTTTGGTTTAGAGAGTGCAACTGCTGAGCTCAATCAACCAAATAACTACACTTATACATTCAGAAATGAGGGCGAACCCTTTTTAGATAATAAAATCTCAAACAATATCGCAAGTAAACTCAACTCAAAAGATGAACTGATGGCATTTTATCTCAAAAACAAACTAAACTTAGAACTTTTAAGTGATAAAGATTATATAGAGTTTGGTTTTGCGATGAGTGCTAAAGAGAGAATATCACGTCAAAATAAATTCTTTTTAAGAAAGATAGGTGGATCTTCAAAAATAGAAGATAGTGCATTAACAGGCAGTATCGAAACTATATATGATGAGTATGTTCGTAAAAATTTGGAGTATGATGATAGAGCATTTATGGTAAGTCAGCTGTTTACTCCTGCTGATTATTTTGATGCAGAGGTAGATGAGTCAAGTATCTTTTTATCCACTTTTGTAAATCCTAGTGATAAATTAAATCTTCTTGTTGGATTACGCTATATCGATTTTAAACAAGTAGTCTATCAATATAAAGAGGATAGAGGCAATGAGGATATGTCAAAGCGTAGATTGGTTCAGAGAATCCCTGAAGAGCTAACATTAGATAGTGTATATCCTAGTTTAAGCACAAAATATAAATATGATGACAACAACCATTTTGACCTTGCATTTTCTCAAACATATATCGTTCCAGACTTGCGAGAGTTTACAGAGGGGGAGTATTTTCACCCTTATGATGTTGCCACAGTCAAAGGAAATCCTAATTTAGAAACAACAAATATCTACAACTTTGATATCAAATATAGTCACTATTTTTCAGATACAGAAAACATCAAAGTAGGTCTATTCTTCAAACAACTAGATAAACCGATAGAAGATGTAATGATACCCTCATCATCACTTCCTATCTATTCCTATGACAATGCAGATTCAGCAACACTCTACGGTTTAGAGCTTGATGGACGTAAAAGTTTTCAAATGATTAACCCAATGTTAAAAGAGTTCTATCTCTCAGGAAACTTTTCCTACACAGATTCTGATGTAACTCTAAGAAAAGAGCAAGAGGATATATACAGCACAAACCACAGACAACTCCAAGGCTTATCTCAAATAGTGCTGAACCTCTCTCTAGGCTACGAAAAGAAAGGACGTTCTCTTACACTCTCTTATAACAAAATGGGTGAAAGAATTAGAAAAGTCGGTATGATAGATGATGGTGATGCATTCCCAGACTACTATGAAATTCCTGCTCAAATCTTAGATTTTGTATGGATAGAAAAGTTCCAAAGTGGGATAGATGCAAAATTTAAACTTGGTAATATTATAGATGAAGAGACACTCTGGAAACAGGGTTCTGATAATATTACTAACAAGTTTAAGAAAGGGCGAACTTTTAGTTTTGGGATTGGATATAAGTATTAAGAAGTCTGAAGCCTTTTCGTAATCATTCTGAAATATAACTATCATACAATCCTCTACAAACAAACAGAGGATTCCCATGAAAAGAAATATTTTAATAGTCGATGATGATAAAGATATTTTAGAACTTCTTGAATATACATTACTCAATGTTGGTTACGATGTTATCGGTTTTTTAAATACTAAAAATGTTTCTAAAGTGCTTCTTGAAGAGGATATTGACCTTATTTTGATGGATAGAAACCTTCCAGATATTGATGGTGGACTTTATGTCGAGATGCTTAGAAGTAAAAATATAAACACTCCCGTTATCTTTGTATCTGCGAAAGCTAGTTCCGAAGATATAAAAAATGGCTTCTTACTTGGAGCTGATGATTACATCACAAAACCTTTCAATATGGAGGAGTTAGTTCTTCGTATAAAAGCTGTCCTTCGACGTTCAAGTCAAGAGTCTATTGATGTTATTCAGATCATAAAACATAAAGATATGCTTCTTGATGTAAATCAACATCAAGTAAATATTGAATCAAAAATAATCACTCTTACAAAGCTTGAAACAACCCTCCTTCATATCTTGATAAAAAATAAAAATCGTGTCTTAAATAGAGAGTTTTTAATAAAACATGTTTGGAAAGATAGTTCAGAAATCAACCAAAAAACTGTAAATGTTGCGATGAAGAGGTTAAAAGAGAAAATAGATCCTCTTAGAGATAAAAAATATATTAAAACTATTAGAAGTGTTGGTTATCTTCTAACTGTTTAAGGAGAAAATTATGAACATCAAAATAGCTATCGTTGAAGATGAAGAGGATTTATTAGAACTTTTAGAATATAGTTTATCTAAAGATGGTTTTGAAACTATCGGTTTTTTAAACACAAAACATGTAACACAACTGATAGAAGAGGAGGATATAGACCTTCTTATTATGGATAGAAATCTTCCAGGTGTTGAGGGAAGTGAATTTGTAAAAAAATTAAGAGCTGATGGTTTTACTATTCCTGTTATCTATCTCTCAGCAAAAGATAGTGATAGTGAGATAGAGGAGGGATTTTTACGAGGGGGAGATGATTATATCACTAAGCCTTTTAATATGAAGGAGTTGATTTTAAGAATCAAAGCACTCCTTCGTAGAACAAGTAAGAAACTCCATAATGGAGTTTTAACACATAGAGATATCGTTTTAGATAAAGATTCAAGAACAGTTCAAATTAATGGAATTTTGATAGATGTTACTAAACTAGAGTTTGACCTTTTAAGTGAATTTATTTTAAATAAAGGGCATGTTTTAGATAGAGATTATCTTTTAGAAAATGTATGGAAAGATACAGAATCTTACCAATATAAAACAGTAAATGTAGCTATAAATAGAATAAAAGAGAAGATAGACCCCGATAAAACAAAAGATTATATTCAGACTATCCGTGGTATTGGATATGGGATGAAATGAGTTTGAGGTGACTAAGAAGTTATAGGTTCCTCTTTTTCAGTAGTTGTTTTTTTCTTTTTTGCAAAACCAGCACCCTTTTTTGTTTTTGCTTCTAGTTTAAGTTCTTCTATGGTTGATTTATAGTCTATATCTTTAGAGTGCATAGTAGAGAAACACTGTGCTATAACAGCGATAGTATTAGGGACTTCCCCTTTTTTTTTATAAGACTGAATATTTTTTTCACTCACTTTAATAAGTTTAGAAAATTTAGGTAGGCTGATTTCAGCATCAAGAAGTAATTTTTTAAATTCTATAAATGTCATATAGCCCCATTTTGTAATCTATTTGTAACTAGAATTATACAAATTTATAACTTATATCTATATTTTATTGACAAATTAAAATTAAAAGCATATAATGACTATAATTTATTACTAATAGTAATGAAAAAACAATTAAAAGGAGCCATAATGGCTAAAGATTTAAAGAAAAAAAGTACAAAAAAAGTTGCTAAGAAGCCTACTACTAAGAAAGTTACTAAAAAATTAGCAAAGAAAAAAGCTGAGAAAAAAGCAACTAAAAAGAAGGTAGCAAAAAAGGTAGATAAGAAAGTTACAAAGAAAAAAGTGGCTAAAAAAGCAGATAAGAAAAAAATAGCTAAAAAAGTTGTAAAAAAATCAGCTAAGAAAAAAGCTTCTAAAAAATAAAAAATGTAGTTTAAATGTATATGTTAGTCTCCTAACATATACATTTTTGTAATATAAAAGAACTATTTAGTATTACCAGCTCCACCATCAAATTTAGCTTCGATTTCAGTAGCTGAACCACCGTTATCTGCATCATCTGTAAACTTATCTGCTGTATTTGTACCATTTAATGTTACATTTTCAAAAGATGTATTATCTGCATCATAAGTGCCACGTGAATGGATAGCACCATATCCATTAGACTCGTTATAAGTTACAGTACCATTTTTAAAGTGTCCACCAATACCATCTTTTTTGAAGTAGATACCACCCTCTTTAGCTGAGTTTTCAACAGCTATGTTAAAGCCATCAAAAGTAGCACTTGTCGTTCCTGACATCTCGATACCTGCATTACCAGTTGTCGTTGTGATGTTTAAGTTAGTAACAGTTCCTGAGTAACCATCGTCAATGTCAAAGTAGTCATCTGTACAGTTTGTGATAGTTAAGTTAGACATATTAACTGTTCCACCCCATGCTTCGATACCATCATCATCTGATAAGTCAACTGTAATATTATCGATAGTAGTTCCCGAACCAACACCAACAAGTGAAAGACCGTTAATCTCTTTATCTTGTTCCATAGTGATCCCAGAGTTTAAGATTTTAACATATCTTAAAATACCAGAGTTATCAGCCATATCACTACTTCCAGCTTCATAAGCAGAGTTTACTTCATAAGCATTTACTTGATCATTTCCTGCGTTACCGATGATAGTTAAACCACCCCATTGACCAACTGCTGGAGTCTCTCCATCAATAAGCACTGTTTTTGATGTAAATGTAATAGGAGCAGATGCTGTTCCCTCTGCCATTATCTTAGAACCCTTATCGATAATCATATAAGAAGTGTTTGCACCTGTACCATTCATACCTGCTATATAAGTACCAGCTTCGATAGTTAAAGTAGCACCCTCTTTAACAGTAACTAAACCATCTAAAATCCATACTTTATCAGCAGTTAAAGTCATATCTGAAGTGATATCACCTGAAAGCTCTGAAGTCTCTGTTGGAACAGCTGCTGAAATAAACTCGTTACCACTACCTGCTGTAAATTTATCTTTAAGAGTTGTTGCTGATGTACCTGTAAACTCACCATTAATTTTTACGTTTGTAAATGATGTGTTCGTTGCATCAACTGTATCGCTTGCTTCATCACCACTTTTAGAGTGAATAGCTCCATAATCATCATCAACATTATCAACTACTGTACCATTTAAGAATGTACCACCGATACCATCTTTTTTGAAGTAGATACCACCCTCTTTGTCTGAACCATTTTGAGTGATAGAGAAACCATCAAAAGTAGCATTTGTAGTTCCTGACATCTCGATACCAGCATTACCAGTTGTTGTTACAATATTTAAGTTTTTAACAGTTCCTGAGTAACCATCATCAATATCGAAATAATCATCTGTACAGTTTGTGATAGTGATGTTTGTAAGATTTACAGTTCCACCCCATAACTCGATACCATCATCATCAGACATATCAACAGTAATATCTTCGATAGTAGTTCCTGAACCAACACCTATAAGAGAAAGACCGTTAATCTCTTTATCTTGCTGCATTGTGATACCAGAGTTTAAGATTTTTACGTGTTTTAAAGAACCTGAGCTATCTTCCATATTTGAAGAGTCTGCTTCATAAGCAGAGTTTACTTCATAAGGTGCTACTTGGTCGTTACCTGCATGACCGATGATAGTTAAACCACCCCATTGTCCAACAGTTGGAGTCTCTTTATCAATAAATGCTTTTGTAGATGTAAAAATAATAGGAGCAGTAGCCGTTCCATTTGCAATAATTTTAGAACCTTTATCTATAATCATATAAGATGTACTTGCACCAGTACCATCTTTACCTGCGATAGTTGTACCCGCTTCGATAGTTAAAGTAGCTCCACTTTTTACAACAACTAAACCATCTAAAATCCAAGTTTTATCTTTTGTAAGAGTCATATCTGATGTGATGTCACCTGAAAGAGTTGAAGTAGTTTCTACTTGTGTTGGCTCTTCCTGTTCGGTTGGATTATCGTCCTGTTCTACAGGAGTATCTCCCTGTTCTGTTGGAACTGGATCTTTAGAATCATCTGAACCACAACCACTTAATGTAAGTAGTAGTGCTGCTGCTAAAGTGCTAAGAACTATTTTTTTATCTAATTTCATAATTATTATCTCCGCTATATTTTTTAATTAGAGAAGTATAAAAAAATATAATTACAAAAATATTTCGGTTAAGTTACGACTTGATAACAAATTATTAAATTAGTAAAAAATTTAAGAGATGTTACAATTAGCATTACTCCATTCCAAAACATAAAAAGAGGAAAAAAATAATGAAATTTGCAGACCCAAAAAATGATATAGCTTTTAAAAAAATATTTGGTGATGAAAACAAAACTGAAGTTTTAATATCTTTTTTAAATTCAATATTAGAGTTTAAAAACAGCAAACTTATTAAACATGTTGTAATAGCTAATCCCTATCAAGTACCTAAGATAAAAGATCTCAAAAATACTATTTTAGATATTAAAGCTACTAATCAAGATAATGAAGAGTTCATTGTTGAGATGCAAGTGGAAAAAGATATACACTTTGCTAAAAGAAGTCTTTACTATACCTCTAAATCTTATGTCAATCAAATAAAAAAAGCAGAACAATACTCTTTACTTAAAAAAGTATATTTTATCGGTATCTTAGATTTTGCCATATTTGATACAGATGATTATATATCGAGACATCTTATCTTAGATGAAAAAACTTTAAAACAGGAGATGAAAGATTTTGAGTTTAATTTTATAGAGTTAGAAAAGTTTAAACTCTCTCTTTCTGATTGTGATACAACAGCAAAAAAATGGATATATTTTATTCAAAATGCTGAAAACTTAGAACTAATACCAAAAGAGTATGAAAATATCCAAGAGTTTCAAACAGCTTTTTTAACAGCTAAAATCTATAACTGGAACAAAGAGGAGTTAGAGGTTTATGATTATGTAAGTATGCAAGAGGGAAAAAGAGTAAATGAGTTAGAAACTGCTAAATTAGAGGGGATTGAGCAAGG
>JAYEGK010000202.1:0-1993 GCA_034716265.1 Campylobacterota bacterium | reverse complement strand
TTTTAAGCTTCTCAACTCATACTTTTTTTGATTAACTCGCTCTTTTAACATATCGACGGTCTCTTGAAGCTGTTTCATATTTGATATATAAAGTTTTTTTTCATTATTCAAAACTTTAGAGTTTATCTTTTTCTTTAATGTTTTATCGATTTTAAATGGCTTATCTTCCATCTGTGCTAATAACCTGATAGCTTTTGCTCTTAACTCATCAAGTCTAAGTATCTGTTCATTAAAGGAGCTGGTAAACATCTTGTCATCTATCTTCAATAAAATGTCACCTTTCTTGACATGCTGACCCTCTTTTATCAAAATCTTAGAGACTATACCACCCTCAAGATTTTGGATAACCTGAACCTGTTCACTAGGAATAACAGTTCCACTTCCTTTTGTTATCTCATCAACCTCAGCAAAACTAGCCCAAAAAATCAACCAAACAATAGAAAAAAATGAGACCCAAAGAACTATACTTGACTTGATAGGTGCTTTTGTCATAACAGCAGAACTCAAACTCTGCATAAACTCTAAATCTTTTTGAGAATGTTTACACTCTTGATATTTTTTACGAAAGAAAAACATTATTTAGTTCCTCCTTGGAGCTGTTTTAAAACTGCATCTCTTTTACCATCTAAGGCTATCTCTCCATTATCCACCACTATAATTCTATCTACAAGTGTTAATAAACTATTTTTATGTGTCACTACTAAAAGTGTTTTATCAGATACATACTCTTTTAAATTTTTTATCAGTTTAGCTTCTGTTTGGTTATCAAGTGAGTTTGTAGGTTCATCCATTATAACGATAGGTGAGTCTAAAAGTATCGCTCTTGCGATAGCTATGGTTTGTCTCTGTCCACCTGAGAGACCTGCTCCTCTCTCCTGAATAGGCATATCATACCCAAGTGGATGTTTAGCGATAAACTCATAGACTAAACTCGATTGAGCCGCTTTATGGATTTTATTGTCATCAACATAGGGAGCTTTATAGATGATATTTTCTTTCACTGTTCCTCTAAAAAGAGTGATATCTTGTGAGACATAAGCTAGGTTTGTACGTAGATTGGCTGGATTGAGTTGATTTATATCTATCCCATCTATCTTCACTGAACCCTCTGTTGCAGAGTATAATCCAGCAGCAAGTTTTTCGATAGTCGTTTTTCCAGAACCCACTTTACCAATAAATGCAACCTTCTCTCCAGCTCTTATCTTAAATGATACATTTTTTAAGATATATTGTTCATCATCAGCGTATTTAAACGATACATTATCAAACTCTATATCCCCTTGAAGATTGTTATGATGTATAAATTTCTTACCATCTTTTCTTTCAACTTCAAGATTCATTATATTTTCTATCGCATTATAAGCTGTTTTTGTTTGCTGATAACTAGCAACCAATGATGCTATCTGACCCATAGGGGATATAGCACGTGAAGATAAAATAATAGACGCAATAAGACCACCTAAACTTAGTTCAAGTGCCTCTATCTGATACACACCATAAATAACGATAGCGATAGTGTTCATCTGTATCAAAAATTGAGTAACTGTTTTAATAGAATCGGATAACAGTTTTGTTTTTATAGATTTATTTGCGATATCCCCTGTTGCTTCCTCTAGTTCCCATTGAGCATGACCACTTGCTCCAAGATATTTGATAGTTTCTATATTGGATAAACTCTCTATTAAGATGGCATTTTTATTTGCTGAAGCTTCATAAGTACTTTCTATACTTGTTTTGAGTGGTCCTCGTATCAAAAATGAGTAAAGAACGATTAAAAATATAATCACAATAGGGATAAAAACTATATTTCCAGCGATAAAAAATATTACTAGTAAAAATATAATAGCAAAAGGTAAATCTATCAAAATAGCGATAGTAGAGGAGTTTAAAAAGTTTTTTATAGTGTCAAAATCTTTTAGATTACTAGCAAATGAACCAACAGACTTTGGAAAAGAGGACATTTTAAGGTTGAGTACCTGTTCATAGATGATAG
>JAYEGK010000201.1:0-2000 GCA_034716265.1 Campylobacterota bacterium | reverse complement strand
GGGCTTCCCCTAGCGGTTGTTTCACTTTTACCTATCGTACTCTTTCCCTCTTTTGAAGTTTTGACAACGAAAGCAACAACTGTTAACTATGCACACCCTATAATATTTCTATTTTTAGGTGGATTTATGTTAGCTATAGCAGTAGAGAAAACAAATCTTCATACATATATAGCAGATAAGATGTTGGGATTGTTTCCTAGTACACCTAGAGGAATTATATTTTCATTAGTAGTAACTGCTGGATTTTTAAGTGCAATCCTCTCAAATACAACAACAACACTTCTTCTAATCTCAATAGCTCTTTTCATAACAGAGAGTGTGCAGTTGAAACTTAGATTTGCTCTTGCTATCGCTTATGGTGCTAGTGTAGGAGGGATTATTACTCCTATTGGAACACCTCCAAATCTTATATTATTGGGAATTATGAGTGAGAAAGGGATGGAGCCTATCGCATTTTTTCAATGGATATGGATGGTTTTACCATTAGCTTTAGTGATGTTTGTTATTGTTAGTTTTGTATTGAGTTTAGGATTAGATAATAAACCGATAGAGAGAAATATAGAAGCAGACCCTTTAGATGATGATCAGAAGAAAGTTCTATTTGTGATGGGTTCTTTAATCTTTGTTTTACTCTTAAATGCACCTATGAGACCATTTTGGGATGGACTAGGATTGAGTGAAGCGGGAATACTACTATCAGCTGGATTGATTTTTTTCCTCCCACCATTTACTATCTTAGATTGGATGAAAGATAAACATAAAATTCCCTTTAGGATAATGTTTCTTTTTGGAGCAGGTTTTTCTATCGCAAAAGCATTTAGTGCAACAGGACTGGCAGATGAAGTTGCTTCCTACCTAATAGTTATGACAAACTTACTTCCTATTATCTTATTACTTGCTATTGCGGCAATGATTACATTTACAACAGAGATAACCTCAAACACAGCACTTATCTCAATAATGCTTCCTGTAATCTATTCAGTAGCAGAACAAACAGGGATAAACACAACACTTTTTATGATGGTCGCAACGATAGCTGCAAGTTATGCCTTTATGCTTCCAATAGCCACAGCACCAAATGCTATCGCGATGAGTAGCGGAGTGGTCGATGTTAAAAGTATGATACGTTATGGAGTTTTATTGAACCTTGCTGGTATAGCTTTGATAGTTTTAATTGCAGAGTTTTTTTGGAAAGGTGTTTTGTAGGAATTTTATTTTAATTTGCTATTACACCTTTATGGTGTAATAGCTTAGATTGAGTTTAATTGAAAACAGAAGAGAATTTATACTTATAAAAATCTATTTTAAATTGTTTTACGGGTGTTTTAAATTGAGAGTACTTATCTATATATTTATTATATAATTTACTTTTGGATATACCTATATTGGCACTACCTGATGGAGAGATTAAAATAACACATTTTATTTTTTTCGCTTCAATTACTATATCAAATTCATAGTTGTTTTTCCAATCTTCTGGTATTTGAGTTTTTAGATTAAAGCGATCAAAAAACAGTTTTGCAGCATTGTTTTTATTAAAAGAACTTGTAAAAAAGATTGTTTCAATATCTGAATCAAGTATTTGGTTTTTAATCTCATCATTTAATTTAAGATTAAATAATTCACTATCTTTAGTAACAGACTCATTAGCTCTCTCACATTCTAAAATCATATCAGAAATAGCAATATTGTTCGAAGATAAAGTAGTAGTGATATTATCTAATGTATCAAACTTTAAATTTGTTGCATTTGATAAAAGATCCCAAAATGTTCTCGCATTTCCATAAAAGAAATCTAATTCTTCGTTTGTTTTATCTGGGTGTATTGTTCCTAAAATCAGATGTTTATCTGTTTTTTTAATTGGATACTCATTTATATATCTATGTTTTGTAGTAATTGCCATTGTAATCCTTTAATTTAATTAGCAATATTATAGACATTTTTATTTACTTATTCAATATTCTATGAGAAATACAATGTTTCCAAATATTAAATGTTTC
>JAYEGK010000200.1:0-2007 GCA_034716265.1 Campylobacterota bacterium | reverse complement strand
ATAAAGAGAGTATTACTTCTCTATCTTTATCCCTCAAAAGCATCTATAACCTTTATGAGTTTATCTACATCGACTATAAATTGTTTTATAAGGACTAATGTTTCATTGGCTAAATCTACTCCGTAATCGTGTGCAGTTGAATTTCTATTATCTCTATATTCTAACCATCGTTCAACTTCATTTATACTCAATAAACTATGCAATCCAGCATTTCTAAATATATCTTTAAAAACAAGCTTATCTACCTCTTTATTACTATGAAAATATACTCTGAGTACCTTTTTTAATAATTTTCCAGATTGTTCTAAAATTATTTCAAACTCTTTTATAGTAGCACTTCGATACATCTCATACATAAAGTCATCTTCTGAATAGTTTTTAAGTTCAGCACTTGCTCTTTGTAATGCTAAATTACATTTTTTTATATAGGTTGTGTCTATTTTTTGCATTACTTTTTAACTCCTTCAGCTTTTCTACCCCTCATCGATAAACTCCTTAACCTCAGCTTTTGTAATGCTCTCTTTTTCATATAGTATACGTTGTACTTTATCCATCACTTTATCCATAGACTCTAAAAAAATCTTTGTATCTTCATAAAGCTTATTCATTAATATCTCCTGCTCATTTTCAGAAGAGATAAGAGATTTTCCCATTCCATACTCATTGAGCATTTTGATTATAAGCTCTTTAGCATCATCTAAATCATTTTTAGCACTACTCGTATGCTCTTTAAATCTATTATTACATGCCACTATTCCTGCTAATGATATTTTAATCCTTGATTCTATCTCATGCTTAATAAGTGCATCATCAGTATTAGGTGTGAGTTTTTCACTAGAGAGCATAAGTTTTTCAAATGGTATATCAAAATATGTAGCAGTTACAACCTTTGCAGATTGATAAGTTATATGGTAGTATTTTTGTGTATCCGTTAAAATATGAAGCTTTTTCTTTCCAAACATAACCTTATCTTTAACTATATGAAAATGCTCTATCTTTACAAAATCATCCTTTTGTCGTAAAGCTAAAAGTGCAGATTCATTTACAAGTGCAGCTAAAGAAGCACCATTAAAACCTACTGTCATATTGGCTACTTTTTTAATATCTAGTTCGTGAGGTACATTTTGAAGATATTTTTCTAAAATAGATTCTCGCTCCTCTTTTGTAGGCAACTCAACAAATACTCTTCTATCAAATCTACCTGCTCTTAAAAGTGCAGAATCAAGAACATCTATCTTATTTGTAGCAGCGATAACAATAACATTACTTGAACCTTCAAATCCATCCATCTCTGTTAAAAGTTGATTGAGTGTTGCTTCACGTTCATCATTTCTTTGACCATCACGCTTTTTACCAACAGCATCTATCTCATCTATAAAAATTATAGATGGTGAGTTGTTTTTTGCAGCACTAAAAAGGTCATGTACTCTTTTTGCACCCATTCCTACATATATCTGAACAAATGATGCACCACTTTGATAATAAAAGGGAACACCTGCTTCATGAGCTACCGCTTTAGCTATCATAGTTTTACCTACACCTGGAGGTCCTACTAAAAGGACACCTCTTGGCATTCTTGCACCAAACTTTTTATAACGTTTAGCATCTTTCATAAAGTTTATAATCTCTTCTAACTCTATTTTAACATCTGATATTCCTCCAATATCATTAAAAGTCACATCACTTTTTATCGACTCTACTGGAGTGTTTTGTGTCGTTGTTTCAGAGGGAAGTTTAGAGCTATTTGTAGCACTATTTTTTTGCGGATAACTGTTCTCCTGCTTTTGAAACCATCTTAAAATAAGAGACCCTAATCCTAAAAAAAGCACTCCAAAGAGTATATAAACTAATATTTCAGATTTATATCCAACTTTAATCCTATAACTACTCAGCATCTCTGGTTTGATTTGTGATGTTACTATTCTATAAAGATTCTTTTGGGTTTTTAAATAGACATATTTTTTAGAGATAGTAACCGTTTTAACACTTCTATTTTTCAATATCTGT
>JAYEGK010000199.1:0-2013 GCA_034716265.1 Campylobacterota bacterium | reverse complement strand
ATCTTCTTTGTCCAGTAATAGTTAAACTCTCCATAGATCATTGTCATCACTAAAGCTATTAAAAAATCTAAATAGGGTAATACTTCATAAAAAGCCCACATAGCGACTGCGATAATACCTATAGCTAAAATACCATTCTCAAAACCGTGAAATAGTGTAATTATCGCTAAGACAATTAAAATATAGGAGGTTTCACCATTTACTAAACAGATATCTTCAGGATCGATTAAGTAACCTATACCTAGATATAACATCAAGATAATAACTGTTTCAGAGTAGGAGTTATCGTGTAAAACTTTAAGAAATTTATCTAAACCACTTTTAACATTTGTACGTTCAGCTTTAATTTTATTACTTTTAGATTTAACATCTATCTCTTGTGTACTCAATGTTACAACCTACAACTTAATATAAAAACATTTCATCAATAAGATTTTGAGCAGTAGTCCCTATGGAAGCATTTCCCCAATCACTATCTGACCCCGTTGCACTCCACTCTTTTTTAGCATTTTTAGTTTTATAAAGGGTTGCCTGAAGACTTACTGCTGGTTCTCCATCTATCCCTGTTTTATAACGCCATTCACTGACACCACCATACATAAAATATTTTGATTTATCAGATTTAGCGATCTTTCTTGCTTTTTTTAAAGAGGGAGTCTTTTCATCTATATGACTCACTATTTTATAACCCTTTGTTAATAATAAACCCTCCATAATATTAGAAGCTCTTAATCCTGCTCTTGGTGTATCGGTGTAGTTATTTAATCTAAAAAGTGTTATTTTGATAGATTTTTTAGATTTATGTGTAGAGTTGTGGTCTTTATAAACTTTTGGTAATGGCTTATCTGTTGTTGTGATAACTGCCGTAGAGCATCCACTAAACAACAAAGTTACTATTATTGAAATGATTGCTGTTAATAGTTGCATATAAAAAATCCTTTTATTTTATTTAGTTTAAAACGCAAAAAGCACTCTCGCTTGCAGTACCTGCAATAAGCCATCATAACTCTCTGTTTTTGGTTGTGCTACTACATAGTTTAATGTAGCTTTTAACTCTTTACTAATATACCAATTAAGCCCATAATTATAATCTAATTGGGTTCCCCCCTGTTCATCTTTATCATTTAAATTGATATATGAGTATCTAAAAGCGAGTTCCAATGCTCCTTGAGCATAAGGTTTTACATTTGCCATCGTAGAGTTACTAAATTTATATTTACGTCCAACACCTAAAAGAAAATAACTTCCTTGAATATAATATGCATCAAAACTGTAACTATCTTTTAGAGCATCTAAAGAGACCTGAACATATTCTGCTTGAAGTGAAAATTTATGATTTATATAGAGTAGTTCAAAATTTCTTTTTTTCACACTATCGATATCTTTTACTCTAGTTGAAACAAACTCATCTCTCATAAAATCAGATTCTACCGCTTGTTTATATTTTATATTTTCTTGCTTTATATCTTGAGTTAAATAAGCCCCCCCTAATGAAAAAAGGTGATATTTACCAAACTTGTATCCATAAGTTAATCGAGTAGAGTATCCTGGTAGATCGACTTCATCATCCTTCCTCTCCTCTACAGAGTTTGAAAAAGCCGATAAAAAGGTATTTACTCTAGCATCACCAAGTTTTGTTGATAAAAGAAGTTCTGCCCCTACTTTTCTACCCATAGAAAAAGCATCTGTTAAAGCTCTCTCCATAAACATTGTATATTTTGAACTTGTATATGTTTCTAGAGAAAAGGGTATCTTTATATTTCCAACTTTTATTCTATAATCTGTATTTATAGCTTTGAACCTATTTTCATATCCTATAAAAAGATCTTTATAGGCACCCTCACCAAGAAAGCTATACTCTATCTCATAAAATAGTTTCTCATTAAAAAAACTTCCTTTATGAAAAGCTCTTACTCTTCTCCAATCTTTATCATTATATTGCTCTGGAACTTCATCTACTGCTACAAAATCATAACTCAGTTGCGCTCCAAACCTATAACGATAATCATATTT
>JAYEGK010000198.1:0-2023 GCA_034716265.1 Campylobacterota bacterium | reverse complement strand
ATGATATAACTTTAAAATATGCTCAAAGTACAGAAAATAAAAGCTATATGATGAGTGTAATGCATAGTGATTATAAAGAGGAGCATATTATTCAAAATATTAAAAGAGTTGCCCCTATCAAAACACAAATTTATAAAAAGATGAAACAGGATAAACAGTTTAGTCTCTATACTGTATATAAAGAACACTCTGTTGTAATATCTTTTTATCCGATTAAAAATATTAAAGATAAGAAAACCGTAGTTTGGTTAGTTTCCTATAATAAAGATGATTTCATCGATATGACCTTAAAAATGAATCTAATATTACAGATTGTTTCATTTTTTGTTTTATTGATTTTATCCTATTTCTTATACAGGATTATCAATCAAAAAGAGATTTTAAACCTTGAAGTAAGAGCTAAAACTCAAAAGTTAGAAGCGAGTGAATCTAAACTAAAACTACTAAATGAAACCCTAGAGGAGAAAATAAATAAAGAGGTTCAAAAAAATCAAGAAAAAGATAGACTCCTATTCCAACAATCAAAGATGGCAAGTATGGGTGAGATGATAGGAAATATTGCGCATCAATGGCGTCAACCGATAGCAATAATTTCTATGTGGGCAAATAATATAATCGCTGATGTAGATATGGAGGAGATAGATGATAAAAATCTTAAAAACTATGCACATAAAATTAATGAACAAACTATGCATCTCTCTCAAACTATTGATGATTTTAGAAACTTCTTCTCTCCAAATAAAGAAAAAGCAACTTTTATTTTAAACAATAGTATAGATAAAACTATGAACCTTCTCATCGCTTCCTTTAAAACACACAATATTGAAGTGATAAAAAATATAGAAGATATAGAGATAAACTCTTTAGAAAATGAACTCACACAAGCTATTCTTAACATCATTAAAAATGCTAAAGATATTTTAACTACACTTGATAAAAAGCAGAAAAAATTAATTTTTATTAATGCGTATCAAAAAGATAATAATGTTATCATAGAGATAATAGATAATGCAGGTGGTGTTCCTGAGGAGATTATAGATAAAATCTTTGAGCCATATTTCACGACAAAACATAAATCGCAAGGTACTGGTATCGGTCTTTATATGACAGAATCTATCGTCTCTAAGCACCTTAACGGTACTATAGTGGTTGAAAATATTGAATATGAACATCAAAACATACACTATAAAGGTGCTAAGTTTACAATCTCTTTAACAAAACAAATTTTCAATAAAGGTAACAAGTGATAATAGATCATAAATTAATTTTAGAAAACTCTAAAAATTTAAATATTTTATATGTTGAGGATGATAAAAGATTACAAATTGTAACTACAAAGCTGTTTTCAACATTCTTTAATTCTGTTGATACAGCAATTAGTGCTAAAGATGAATGTTTTGAACAAGCTATTATATTTATTAGTGCTTTTAATGAAAATAGATATCTTCGTCAAGCTATAGAGTTAGGTGCTAGTGGATTTTTAACAAAACCTGTTAACATAGAAGAACTTAAAAAAGTTCAAATAAAAGATATCTCTAAAGATGTAAATATTGTAAAGGAGGAAAAAAATAGTGAACTCCCTGCTCTTGAAAATATTAATTATGTAGAGTATCTTTTAGAGAGTGATCTTTATTTTTAAATAGCTCTTTTTTCTCTAATGTCGATACAATTATTATGTTTATAGAGTATGACGAATCAACTGAACCATTAGATGACGATGATGGAATGGAATTTTTCTAATCAAACTAAACTTCTCTTTTTTATCTCAATATACCGAGCAACATAGTGGTATCTATTGAGATCTCTAGATTTTAATTTATATAGAAGAGGTCGATATTTCAGATAGTTTTTCCAAACTCTTTTACTAGCATCTTTACGTCCTCTTTTATAAAGCTCAAAACTAACAGAAGCATTAATAAACCCTTTTAAAAGATTCATCTCATCATCATCTTCAAAACGTCGAGGAAACCAGAGTTCCTCTATCATTTCATGGGCATCATAAAATCTGTTTTCATCTAAACAG
>JAYEGK010000197.1:0-2026 GCA_034716265.1 Campylobacterota bacterium | reverse complement strand
GATAACAGATAGCATTAAAAGGAAAAAATAGTGAATTTAACAGAACTAAGAAAAACAAGAGAAAAATGGATGCATTGGAAAAATATTGCTCCACTTCGTGAGGCGATAGAGAACTTAGATGAGGTTAGTGTTAATGTTTCTCTTGAAGATGTTGTTAAAGTAGATGGTGATATAGAGAATAAAAAAGTGTATGATACAGCTAAACTTTTGATGCCTTGGCGTAAAGGACCATTTGAGTTAGGGACTACTTATATCGATACAGAGTGGAAAAGTGATATTAAATATAATCTTTTGAGACCATATTTTAATCTTAAGGATAAAAGAGTAGCAGATATAGGGTGTAATAATGGATATTATCTTTTTCGTATGCAAGAGGATAATCCAAAATCTTTAGTAGGATTTGATCCATCACCACTCTATAAAACACAGTTTGATTTTATAAACCACTTTGTAAAAAGTGATATAGTGTATGAACTTTTAGGTGTTGAGCATCTTGAGTTTTATGAGGAGAAGTTTGATACTATATTTTGTTTAGGAGTTCTCTATCATAGAAGTGATCCTGTTGCGATGTTAAAACAGCTCTATAAAGGCTTAGATAAAGAGGGCGAAGTTATCTTAGATACTTTTTATATAGAGGGTGAAGGTGAGATCTGTTTATCTCCAAAATCCTCTTACTCTAAAATACCAAATATCTATTTTGTACCGACGATAAGTGCTTTGAAAAACTGGTGTTTAAGAGCTGGATTTAGTAGCTTTGAGGTTTTAGAAACCTCTATAACTCAAGTAGATGAGCAGAGAAAAACAGAGTGGATAGAGGGACAATCTTTAGAGGATTTTTTAGATCCAGAAGATAGTAGTAAAACAGTTGAGGGTTATCCAGCACCTGCAAGAGTTTATGTGAGATTGATTAAGGATAAAAGATGAGAAAAAGAGAGAAAGAGAAAAAAGTCAAAGATGTTAAAAATGTTTATGAAGAGGATGATTTAGATTATTATGAAGAGGATGATGGTATTGTAACACTCAATACACATCATAGAATAAATCCAGATCTTAGTGGTGAGATTATGAAGATAGAAAGAGGATATGTTGAGATAAAACTTATAACTACCTCTGAGATGCTTGCGGATAAGTTTGGATTAGTTCATGGAGGATTTATCTTTAGTGCTGCTGATTATGCTGCGATGGCTGCGGTAAATGAACCAAATGTTGTTTTAGTTGCTAGTGATTGTCAGTTTTTAGCACCAGTAAGGGTCAAAGATGAGGTAAATTTTATAGCAAAAGTGCGTCATAAAGAGGGTAAAAAAAGAAATGTAAATGTCGATGGTTTTGTATTTGATATTAAGGTTTTTTCAGGTGTATTTAAAACAGTTATCACAGAAAAACATGTTTTGAAATTGAAAATTCTTGAGGGAGATAAGGTGGATATTGGTGAGGGAAGTTCCTAACCCCTTTCACCTATTTTCCAGCAGATAACAAAAAGATATCAAAATCTTTATGAGGTTTCTTGATACTGTTTATCACCTCAAATTTAACATCTTTAAATCCACACTCTTTAACAATAGTAGAGAGTTCATTTTTATCAAATCCAAAATGAAAAACTCCATCATTATTAGAGTGAAATGTTCCATCTTCTATTGTTAAGTCCGCAATAGCTATAAAACCATTTTTATTGAGTGTATTAAAAATAGTTGTAAAAAATAGTTTCAAATCCTCTATATGATGCAGAGTCATAGAACTCACTAAACCATCAAACTTTTGTGTTAAGGGTATTTTTATAATATCTTGACAATATGTTTTGATAAAAAGTTCAGGACTATTTTTCTCTTCAAGTTTTTGAAGCATATTTTTAGATGTGTCTATACCATGAACCTGTTTAACATCTTCGGCTATTAAAAAACCTAAGAGACCTGTTCCTGTTCCAAAATCTATAACTTCCATCTCTTTGTTAAGTACTATTTTTTCTTGGATGGCATCTGCAATTTTTATAGCACCTTGAACACGGATAGTTCCCATATCCCACATATCT
>JAYEGK010000196.1:0-2056 GCA_034716265.1 Campylobacterota bacterium | reverse complement strand
GCTAATAAATACTCATTATCAAACAACTTAGGAACTAAACTTTCATACATCTTAGATTTTGACAATATATCATCTATATGCCTTTTATCAGATTGAAGAAAATTCAAGTTTTTAACACGAGCAAACTCATCTAGGTCTTCTTCAACACTTTTGTTATTGTCACGATCAAGTAGACTATCAATCTCACTTAATAATGCAGTGTCTCTAGTCTCGGGAAATGCTAACATTCTTGCAAACAGTTCATCCTTATTCATAGTGTCATACTTATAGTATTTATGAAAGGCGTAACGTGAAAACTGCATGTTTACAAAAAGCATTACAATGTAAAGTCTAGTGTCATGCGTGATAAGTTCAAGGTTGTACACCAAGTCCTCAAAATAATCATAAAATTTTGTATTGTAAAAGTCATGATACATTTGCTTTTCTAGTTCATCATACAAAGGAAAATTAGGTACTTTCATTGAAAACAACTGTTTGAAAATCATCTCAAAATATGACTTATGCACAATGTTGCTTAGCCTAATCACAAATATTTTGTCACAAGTTTGGCACCTTAAGCGTGCTCTACCATTGTTATTGTGTCCATGCCTTCTTATATCTACAGAGCCACACTCACAGAAGAATAGAGGATGCATACTATACTGTTGAGAAAAATTGTCTATATTGTATCTTCTAACCAACATAAAATGCTCATGTTCAGTATAATATGCGATATCTCTTCCTGCATAGTTGAGAAAAAATGTAAATGAATCATGTTGCTTGTTTAGAAGTTCTTGTTCTAATTTGTCAACATATAAGTTGGTATCTCTAAATGCTGTTTTTATGATATCAGCTAAACTCTTTTCAGCTCTATCTTCTATCTCTAGTTCTGTGAATCTACCTTCAAAATACTTCATATATCTTGGATCATTTTGCTGAGAGTGTCTTTTCCTATCTAAGGTATTGAGCATGTGTGATTGTTCCTTGTGCTCGATTGCATATGTAGTTTCAAACAAGCTAGCAAATAACAAATCAGTATTTAAAGAGTCCGTAGATGCTGAAAAACTTCTATTGCATTCAGAACAACGGTACCTTTGTCTTTTTGATCCTTGTACTTTTCCCTTTTTCCTAAATCTTGAAGATTTACATTGAGGGCAAAATAGAGCAAATGGCTCTGTGTGTATGGACCCCCTCAGATTGTGCACCTTTTCTTCATCTGGCCCTTTGTAAAGCTCTAATTGCGTGTTGACAATCTCAGTATCTGGAAGATAATCTGTTAAATCTATGCTGTTTTGCGTATTTAAGCCGCTACTTCTACTTTTAGTCATGCTTATACCCCATATCTTTTTATAAAATTCTTTACCATTAGTAATACTATTCTTCCTGTATCTACATCTTGATACTCCACGAATGAATTTCTGTAATCCTTAACAGACTCATAGATATTGAGTATCCTTACTTTTGTTTTGTCATAATTTTCCATTTTACTTTCCTATTTTTCTTTTCTCTTATATAGTCAGAGTGAAGGCAATACTTAAAATATGCCTTCAGCCCTCATCTATATGGGTTAATATCCACAATCTTAAAACTTAAAATTGGGAATTGCCTTGTAGAAGTTAACAGCCTTTTTGAAAGTCTTGGAACTAAATCCAAGATCTAAACAAACAGCAGCTCTTCTGCCCTTTACGAAATTATTCATCTTTTTTGGTGTGAGTTTATTAGTCTTCATCCAGTCAAAAAAAGTATCTCTTTTGTTGATAGCTTCTTCAACTCTAAAGTGATCTTTATATTTATATACGTCGCCATGTACAAATGCGATAAAGTCACCAAGTGCAGACTTAATGTCCATATTGATTATGTAGCGGGTAAGCCTATCATTAGAGTATAGTCGCATTCTCTCTTGGAAATAATGCTCTATCTTACCAACGAGTTTGTCATAGCTATTTTTATCGCTCATAAAGTTTTTGACGTTCCAAGATGCAAGTTGAGTAGTAAGTCGTAGCTCTATTCTGGTTAGATTTGTAGAGAAAATTTTTAGATGAGAGGACTTGTCATATGCTATAAGTGTATGCCCATT
>JAYEGK010000195.1:0-10488 GCA_034716265.1 Campylobacterota bacterium | reverse complement strand
AGAAGTAAAATTTCTTATCTTACTCGTAGAAGCGATAAACACTCTAAAAGTTTTGATTGGCTTGATTATAAGTTAGCTAATTTTTTCTATAAAAAGAATACAGTTTGCTGCTAATTAGTCAGTCCCAGAAAAGAAGAAAAAAAATGATAGAAAAAATTCATATTCAAAATTTTAAATCTATTTATGATTTAGAGATAGAAACAAGTAGAATTAATCTTTTTATAGGTGAAAATGGCTCGGGTAAAAGTAATTTGCTTGAAGCTCTTGTTTTCGTTTCTGCAAGTGATTCTAATAAACTTGATAATGAATTTTTAGTGTCTCGAGGGATTAGGGTTACTGAACCTCAATTTATGAGAAGTGCTTTTGATGATTATAATAAAGATAAAAATATTGATGTAAAAATTACTTATGTAAAAAATAAACTTAAAGAGTATAGTTTTCGTCATGGTAATGAAGTTAAATTAAATTTTGAAGCATTAATATTAGATGCAAATAAAGAAAAATATTTATCACATTTAAACATGAAGTTAGAAAACTTCCTCATCTATTCCCCCGAAAACACATCATTAAGAGTCTTTGAAAAAGAGGGACAAATTCAACCATTAGGTCTAAATGGAGAGGGATTACTGAAACTTTTAAAAGTAATAAATAATAACTATGAAGATAAAACATATATAAAAACTATTATAAAATCATTACAACTATTTAATTGGTTTGAGAATATTGAGATACCATCAGATTTAACATTAAATGAAAATAGAATAGTGATTAAGGACAAATATCTCTACCAAGAGTTTGACCAAAGAAGTGCAATGGTATTGACTTGAACGATGAGGAGCAAAAACTTTATGTTGTATCTCGTAATAAAAAGGGTTATACAAGAATGAAAAATATTACTATTGAAAATAAACCAAAATCTTCAACAGATGAACCTTTAAAACTTTCAGAAGCTTTCTTGCGTGGTTATTTAGGTGGATTACCTAAAGGTTTTTAATGGCAAAGTTTGGATTAGCTTGTGAGGGAATTACAGACCAAATAGTTTTAGAAAATATATTATGTGGTTTTTATAAAGATTATGATGACTTGGATGAAGAGATTGTAGCTTTTTCTCCTGTTTATAAACTCTTTACCAAAAAATATTAATTAAAATAGGAGAAAAAATGAAAATAGTATTACTAGATGCTTTAACTTTCGGTGAAACAGATTTAAGTGCATTTGAGAGTGTAGGAGATGTTACAGTTTATCAAACTACATCAGTAGATGAGACTCAGGAGAGAGTAAAAGGTGCTGATGTTATCGTTACAAATAAAGTAATAATAACAGATGAAATTATGCAAAATAGTTCAAACTTAAAACTTATCTGTGTAGCAGCTACAGGGATGAATAATGTTGATTTAGTATCGGCTAAAGAGAGAGGTATAGAGGTGAAAAATGTTGCTGGTTACTCTACGCAATCAGTTATTCAACACACTTTTTCTATGCTTTTTTATCTTCTTGGTCATTCGAGATATTATGATGAGGTTGTTAAAGATGGACGATACTCTAAAAGTCCTATCTTTACAGATGTTTCACAGCCATTTTTTGAGATAAAGGGTAAGAAGTGGGGGATTATCGGTTTAGGTGCTATTGGTCGTGGTGTTGCTAATATCGCTACCGCTTTTGGTGCTCAAGTGAGCTATTTTTCTACGAGTGGTCAAAATTCTACTGACGATTTTACACAAAGCTCTCTTGATGAGATGCTCAAGAGTTGTGACATCATCTCTATTCATGCTCCACTTAATGCACAAACAGATAATTTACTAGATTATCAAGAGTTACAGATCTGTAAAGATGGAGTTACTATTTTAAATCTTGGACGTGGTGGGATTATAAATGAGGATGCTGTTGCAAAGATTATTGATGAGAAAAATATAGCATTTGGTTTAGATGTTTTAACAAAAGAGCCTATGAGAGAAAATCATCCATTTTTAAGTGTCGAGAGAAAAGAAAATCTTTATGTAACACCTCATATCGCTTGGACTTCGGTTGAGGCTCGTGAGGCACTTATAGCATCGGTTATTCAAAATATTTTGGATTCTAAAGTAGGTTAAAAAAAATTCCGTGCTTTGCACGGAATATAGTTTATGAAATTAAAACGTGAGGAACGATAAGTGGATATTTTTTCATTTTTCTATAGATATGTTTTCTTACGATTTGACGTAAATCATTCTCTAAAGCACGAGAATTTTCAATCATACCATCTTTAAGATGTACTAGAAAGTGTTCTAAAACATCTTCCATCTCTTTAGCAAATGCTTTATCTTGCTTATCTGCTACGATACCAAAAGTAGTTACTTTAGGTTTAGCTGTCATTTTAGAGTGTTGACCATCCACTTGAGCAACAATCATAACTATACCATCTGATGCTAGTTTTTGACGGTCAAGAACTATATCATCCTCTATCTGATGGTTGTTTTGGTTGTCTATATATGTTTTTCCTGTTTTAACAGTTTTAACTTTTCTCATAAATTTAGGTGCAATCTCTATCTGCTCACCATCAGTCATAAGTAAAATATTTCTCTCAGGAACACCACACATCATACCAGTCTCTTTATGCTTCATAACATGGTTGTATTCACCGTGAACAGGTAAGAAAAATTTAGGATTAACAAGACGTAGCATAAGTTTTTGCTCCTCAATAGAAGCATGACCTGAAACGTGAATATCTTTATCCATCGCTACTTTTGCACCAGCGCGTTGTAGGTGGTTTAACATTCCAGAGATAGTTCCCTCATTTCCAGGAATAGCACGTGATGAAAGAACAATAAGATCTGTTGGTTTGATTTTAATATGTCTATGCTCACCGATACTCATTCTAAATAGAGCAGAGTTTGGTTCACCTTGAGAACCAGTTGTCACGATAAGAACATCTTTATCATTCATACTAGAGATCTCATCAGCATCTACAAAGATATTTTTAGGAAATCTAACATAATCATACTGCATAGCAATCTCGATGTTACGCTCCATTGAACGACCAATTACACAGATTTTACGACCATATTTTAGACCATATTGGATAGCTTGTTGTACACGGTGGATATTTGAGCTAAATGTTGAGAGTAAAACACGCCCTTCAGCTTTTGCAAAAATTCTATCAAGTGCTGGTGCAACACTGAGTTCTGAACCTGTTGGCATAGGGTTATGAGAGTTAGTAGAGTCACTTAAAAGACAAAGAACACCTTTATCCCCATAATATGCAAGTCTATGTAGATCCGCTGTATAACCATCAACAGGAGTATGATCTATCTTAAAGTCACCTGTATGGATAACTGTACCAGCATCTGTTGTAATAGCTAAAGAGGAACTATCTAAGATAGAGTGTGTCATATGCATCCACTCTATCTTAAAGTCATTACCAATCTCATAAATTTTTCTTTTTTCTATAGGATTGAAGTGACGACGTGCCTCTTTAATATGATGCTCATCAAACTTATTTCCAATCATCGCAAGAGGAAGAGGTGTCGCATAGATAGGAAACTGCATCTCTTTATAAAGATATGGCATAGCCCCGATATGATCTTCGTGAGCATGAGTGATGATAACAGCGATGATTTTATGTCTAATTTCACGGATATATGCAAAATTTGGTACTAAAATATCAACACCATGCATATCTTCATCTGGAAAACTCATCCCAACATCTACTAAGATAGCCTCTTTTTCTGTTTCAAAAACAGTGATGTTTCCACCAATTTCGCCAAGTCCACCAAGTGGAGTGATACGGATTTTAGAGTTAGAGTTTAGGTCAAGTTTATAGTGAGGATTTAGTCTCTGTTTATGTCCATCTTGATTTTTAAGTACAAAAGATTTTAAGTTTTCATCAACGGGTGTAGGTTGTCTTCTGTGACGGTTACGACTTTTATTTTTGTTAGGTTTATTACCACTTTGTCTATTCTGGTTAGGATTAGGTTTACGGTTATTATTAGGTTTTCTATTATTCGTATTTGGTTTACGATCTGTTTGAGGTCTGCTTGTTTCAGTCCCTTGTTTCTCTTCTGCCATCCAAACTCCCTGTTATTTTTTTATAGAGTTGGTGATAGTTATCGGTTGTGACTTGATGAGGACGTATAGTAGCTATAAATCCAAGTTCAAGAAAAATATCTTGAAGCATCGTTTTTTCATATTTTGTACCTAGATTTTTCATAAGAGTTTTGCGTGGTTGAGTAAAAGCTACTCGTAACATATCTTCAAAACTCTTATCACTTCTATCTGTACTTTTTTGTATAAGAAAAACAGCAGAGTCTATTTTTGGCTGAGGATCAAATGCTGTTGGAGGAACTTGCACGATAATATGTGCTTCTCCTACACTTTGAGTTATTATTCCCAAAGATCCAAATACTTTATCGCCTGAGTCTGCACAGAACTTTTCCGCTACTTCAAGTTGAACCATTACTAGAATATTTTTACACATAGGATCTGCGAGTGCTTTTAGGATGATATTTGTCGCTATGTAGTAGGGCAAATTTGCCACTAAATCATAGGGTTCATCAACTAAGGAACTCTGCCAAGCATTTAATACATCTCCGCAGTTTATGCGAAGTTGCTTGGTAGCAATCTCTTCTTTAAATTCATTTTGTAATAGTTCACACAAATCGGTATCTACCTCAAAAGCTTCTACACTTTTGACATCAACTAAAAATTTAGTCAAATCACCTAAGCCAGGCCCAATCTCTACAATTTTATTGCTATTTTTGGGCATCGCTTCGACGATTTTTCTTAAAACGCCTTCATCTTTTAAAAAATTTTGTCCGAATTTTTTTTTTGCTACAACGTTTTCTTTTTTCATGGGGCTGAGTTTATAGTAATAATTCTTATAGTAAGGTAATGTAGGGAGTTAAATCGTAAATTTAGTAACTTATATCTGATATAATAGATAACTATAATTAAGGGGATAAAATGATAAAAATATTACTAATTGGACTATTAACAACTTCACTTTTTGCAAAATATACAAACTGTAAATTTCAAAATGAAAACTATGTAGATATTTGTGAAAAAGTTGTTAAAAAAGGGGTAAGTTTTGAGTATGCTAATAAGTTTTTGCTCTCCTATTTTAAAACACAATTTTTCGATGAAGTAAGTTGGAAATATCTGCAACCTCGTCATCTTACAACACATAAAGCAAATGAAAAAAAAGCGAACAATACCTTGGTGAAATATATACCAACAATAGTAAAGCATCTAAAAAAGTATAAAAAAGTTTATGATTATAGTGAGAAAAAATATGGTGTAAATAGAGAAGTTATCGCTGGAATTTTAATGAAAGAGACACGATTAGGAAAGATAAACCCTTCCCATGATGCTTTTATAGTTTTTAATACAATGGTTGTAAGAACGGAGGCTAAAACATCACGTGAGAAATGGCTTTTAAATATGGGTAAATCCAATATGGCATCTATTATTGAACACTGTTATAAAAAGGGTGTAAAACCCCATATGTGTAATCTTCCAAGCTCCTATGCAGGAGCGGTTGGAATTCCTCAATTTATGCCAAATAGTTTTGCATATAGTGAGGGGTATAAAACAGAGATAGCAGATTTAACAAAGATGGAGGATGCGATAGTTTCAGCAAGTAAGTTTTTACATAAAAAAGCCTCTTGGGATAGCTTAATGGATTGGAAAAAAATTCCAGATATGTCAAAAATAGAATCTCAATGGTATGATTTTGATTTTGAAAAAAAAGATGCTTCCTTTGTTTATGCTAAAAGTAAAAGAGGTAACAAAAGATATAACTGTTTTGCATGTAAAGATAAAAAGCTTCATTATCTAAAAGAGTATATACAGAAGATTATGAGATATAATAACTCATCAAACTATGCTGTTGGTGTTATGAGACTTGCTTATGATGCACATCAACAACTTAAATAGCAGGAGTAGTTAGTGGATGATTTTTTAACCTATGCACCTTTAGTTATTGTCTCGATAGGAGTTATCCATTATACTCGTATTAAGATGAAAGGGGATGGTGTGGTTTACACACTGTTAATCTATCTGAAGTGGTTTATCGGTGTTGGTGTAACGATGTTTGCATTTTATGTGATGATGATTAGTGGAGAGTTTATGAAGGAGCAGGAGTTATCTGCTGTTTTTAGCTTACCAATAGGTGCTTTTGTTTGGTTTATCCCTATGCATTATAGTAGTCAGTTTTTTAACTCTCTAGAGCTGAAATTTAAGAAATAGAGGGTTTTACTAAATGTCGCTATAAGGTCGTGATAAATTTTAATTGAATTAAACATTAATAGTTTTATATTCTTTTGATATAATATTTTATTAAAAAAATAATCAATAAGGTTTGTTATGTTTGTTTCTGTTAAGTCAAAAGTTATTGTTTCTATGATTTTTTTAAGTGTTTCCACTCTAGTTGGCATAACATACTATCTTTCAAACACCCTCCATCAACTCTCAAATGAGAACTCTCAACAATCATTAAAAATGTTAAGTGAATCAATTTTTCAGACTATGACGGGAAGTATGATGATGGGTGATCCTGTAATCGTACAAACTGCTCTTAAATCTGCTAAAAGTATAGAGGGTATAGATAATTTAAATGTTATAAAGTCACAAGCAGTTTTAGATATCTATGGAGAGGGGGAACAGTTTACATCTGATCCTCTTATTAGAGATGTATTACTCAATAAGAGTACGAAAATTATTGAAAAAACTATAGATGGTCATCACACTATTCGTATGCTTCAGCCTATGATAGCACAAGAGAGATGTTTGAGTTGTCACTATAATGCTAAAGTTGGTTATGTATTAGGAGCGGTGGATTTAACTATCTCCTTAGATAAAACTGATAGTGAGATAGAAGCAAAAAAAATTATATTAATTATATCCCTTATCATTCTTTTTAGTGTCGTTGCTATTGTTGCAACTATATTTTTTATTAAAGAGATATTTACTCCTTTGAGAAACTTAAAAGATAGAATATCTGACCTTGTAAGTGGTAATAAAGATCTAACAAAAAGGTTGGAGTATCAAGATGGCAATGAGTTTGGTGAAGCAGCTAATGAGGTTAATAAATTTATAACAGTTATTCAAAAAACTATACAAGATATTAAATATTTAGGATGTGAAAACTCAGAGGTGGCTATTCTTATTGAAAAAGCTTCTCATGTTATTAAGGAGAGTACAAAACAGGAGCAGGAGATTGTTCACGATACAGTTAAAAAAGGTGAGTCTATTAAGGAGTTATTAGCTCAAACAGAAGAGAGATCAGAAGATACACAACAAGCTGTAAAAGAGGCGAGTGAAGAGTTAGATATCGCAAGAGAGTCATTAAATATTTTAACAGAGAAAGTAAACAGTTCTGTTGAGATGGAGAGCGAACTCTCAGTTGAGCTTTCTGGTTTAAAAAGAGATGCAGATCAAGTAAAAGATGTTTTAATAATAATAAAAGAGATAGCAGAACAGACAAACTTACTCGCACTTAATGCTGCCATCGAAGCAGCACGTGCTGGTGAACATGGTCGTGGTTTTGCTGTTGTTGCAGATGAGGTTCGTAAACTTGCTGAAAGAACACAAAAAAGTTTACTAGATATAGATATGAGTGTTGGGGTGATTATTCAATCTATCAACGATATAAGTGACAAGATGGATAATAATGTTCAAAATATTCAAACTTTAATAGAGATTTCTCAAGATGTAGAGTTAAAGATAGATACTACATCAACTGCTATTAATGAATCTAATAGAGTTGCAAAAGAGGCCAAAGAGGATAATCTCAAAATCACAAGTGATATTCAAAATATTATCGATGATATTTTAAAAATTGATGTTTTATCTACCGAGAATGGAACAAGTGCAAAAAGTATAGAGGATGATGCAAATAGATTGGTTGTTATAGCATCAAATCTAAAATCTAGAATAGATGAGTTTAAAAGTTAAACTCATCTACGACGTGTATAATTTTTCTTAAAACATTTTTGACATATATTAAATTTTGAGTTAGTACTAAGAGGTGCATGACAGATACGACAAGTTTGGACAAATCTTCCTCTTTGTAATGATTGCTCTATATAACGATTTACCACTCCACGATACTCTCTTGCTTTTTGTTCATCTAAAAAATAATCATCAAAACGATAACTAAGCCATAGATAGAGTGAAATCTCTTTTACCATATCTTCAGCACGAAGTAGTTCATCGGTTGTTATAGCATACTCATTTATCAGTTGTGGTGCTTTATATGGTACAGCTATTTTTTTCTCTAAAGCTTCAAGATAACTCTCAAAAGCGGAGATAATATAGGGAGATTTTAGAGTCAGTGGTGCGCATGAAAGATGGTACTTTGTAGCGATATCTAGATCATATCTATCTACAATAACAGAGGCATCAACCATATCACCTAGGTTTGAAGCGTGAAAAGGTCCATTAAACTCCATATTTTTAACAAAAAACTTTAAAATCTCCTCTAGTTTATTTTCCTCTAAAATATTTCCAACAAGTTTTATATGCTCTAAGTTTGCCATCACTCTAAAGGGGATAGTTATATCTGCTGCATCTTTATAAAAATTTTTCTTTACTATCTTTAAAACATCTTTACTTAACGCTCCAACATAGCCTTCCTCATTTAGTCCATATCTTCCAGCACGTCCTGAGATTTGTGCCACCTCTGAAGGGAGCAAGTTTCTCTGTTTTACACCATCAAATTTTTCAGCTTTAGAAAAAAGGATAGTTTTAATAGGAAGGTTCATTCCCATAGCGATAGCATCAGTCGCTATAAGTATCTGTGTCTCTTTTTCACGAAAACGTCTCGCCTCTTCACGTCTTACTTCTGGTGAAAGATTTCCATAAACAACACTTACATTAAAGAGCTTAGAAAAGTTCTGTTTCAAACGTAAAACATCTTTTCTACTAAAAGCTATAATAGCAGTTGCTTCCTCTACATCTTTAATCTCTGTAAAATGTTCTATAAGTGTTAAAGGGTTTTTACGTTCAAACTCAATAATCTCAAGCTCTTCACCAAGATATTCTGCTAAAGCGATAATCGCTTTTTTTGAGTTAAGAGAACCTGTCATAATAATCTCTTTAGCAGGTGCTCCTATGATAGCATTTGCCCAAGCCCAACCACGGTCACGATCATCAATCATCTGTACTTCATCTATCACACAAACATCAACATCCACCTCGAAATTTAACATCTCAATAGTTGAACTTATATGTGTTGCTTCATCATCAAGTATCTGCTCTTCACCTGTGATAAGTGAGGATTCTATCCCCTCAGCTTTGAGTGTTTCATATCCCTCTAATGCTAGCAAACGAAGAGGTGCAAGATAGTAACCTGTATCTGCACTTTTAAGCTGTTGCATCGCTTTATATGTTTTACCACTATTTGTAGGTCCGATATGAAGTGTTAGCTTTCTTCTCATCTCTCTAGCCATAGGAAAAAGGTTTTTAAAATCCCTAATAGTTCTTGCTAGAAGAGTATGGCGTTGCTGTTTTATAAGTTGCTCTTGAATATTATATATAAAAATTCTACCCGTTTTTCTTGCTACTTTTGAACTTATATTTAAAGATTTTGGCATCAACTCTAAGAGGTACTCATACACTTTAGAGTATAACTCTTCATCTGAAAAGTGCAAAAGTGTAGAGTAGTTTTTACAGGTGGCTACTAACTCTTGGAGTTGTAGTAAAAAATGCTCCTCACTCTCCTTTTTAGCATGCAACACAACATCACTAAAATCTAAAGCTTTACCATTCCAGATAGTTTCTAAAAGAGAGTTAAGTTCTATATGGAGTTCTAAATTATAAGGATGATAGATATCTGAGTGAGGAAGTTGATATTGTTCCTGTATAGTTACTAAAAGCTCCTCTTTTTGCATACTTAAAGAGAGAACATCGAGTTGTGTTTCTATAAGAGAGAGAACTATATGCTCTTTTAAGAGAGGGTATTTTAGTTTTGTTTTTGGAGGTGAAGCACGCAGTGCTGTTTCAATCTCTTTATCTGTTAAGTATTCATGCGGAGAGTGTAGTTCGGAGATAAACTTTTCAATAGATTTTTGTTTGAGTTCTACTATTTTCTCTTTATCAAGAGAGATTCTATAAATTATCTCTTCAACACTATTTCCCTCTATATATTCATAACTATAAGGTTTTGTATTGAGTGTTAATATCTTATGAAAATGTTGCATAAATATTTTGTATCCAAGGGAGGCATTGAACTCTAAAGAATCATCAATATCAAAAGTTCCATCGAGAGCTTTTTCTATCTTTTTTTTCTTCATCTCAAAGCGAATATGAATAAGTTTAGACTCTACTTTACTTAGAGTTATTTTTCTGTTTCTCACTTCACTAAATGCATCATAGAGGGCTACCTCCTCCTCTAAAGTGATATCAAGTTGAGAGATAATATGTTCAAGTTTATGATCTTTATCTGGATGAGCTTTTTTAGGTTTATCTGAGAGATAAATCTTATTATCTGCTTCAAAAAAGTTAAGTATATCT
>JAYEGK010000194.1:0-2065 GCA_034716265.1 Campylobacterota bacterium | reverse complement strand
GATAGCTTCCGTTTTAAATAGAGTATTCTTTTCACATATATTATAAATATGCTTCTTGTATAATTTAATTAAATCTTTCTTTTGTATATCTTTAGAAATTATATTTTGATGCAGAATTATATTACCTATCATAATATCAATAGATTTTACTTTTTGATTGAAAATTTCATTTGCGAGTAGCATCGATGATAATTTTTTACTGAGTGTATATAGAGAGTAAAATTTTTTAGAATTTTTTGTTTTAATATATATTGGCAAGATAGGTGATCTACTCTTTTTTGCTATTTTTAAAAATAATTTGTTCCATTTTTCATCTTGAATGCCCTTAGGTGTGACAATACTTATATTTTTAGATGGAAAAATAATGAGTGCCATCTCATCATCTAAAGCAGTATAGACTTTAGATAGAGCATCTTTCTTTTTAGTCATACTGTTTTGATTTACATCTATAAGCAGAGGTTGAAGGGGTTTACAATCTTTAAATGAGTCACTAGAAATAACTTTAATATCTTTTCTAATTTTTGATATACGATATAAAAGAGCAAAAGCATCTAGTTTTCCAAGTGGATGATTTGCAATTATAACAACTCTTCCCGTTTTAGGTATATTTTCAACAACATGGCAAGATACAAAAAAATTAAAATGTTGTAAAAACTTATCTATATAATCAAAACTTTTCAGATCACCATTGGCATCTATAAATTTATCTATATCTTTTTGATGTTGAACTTCTGATGTGATTTTATTCTTTAAATTCAATGAGGACTCTTTTATATATAAATTTTAAAAATTATATATAAGCGATATTACGAGATTATTACATTTTAATACTTTTTGCAATCTATATAAAAACAAACCATTTAATACAACATTCTTATTCTAAATGATAAAATCAGATAAAAGGCTAAAAAACATGCGTTACCTACAATTAGATTTTATTCGTGGCATAGCTATTATCTTAATGATAATTTTTCATATAAGCTTTGATCTCAATCATTTTCATTTTATTGAGATAGATATTTATAATAAAGAGGGATTTGAATGGTTCTATTTTCGTATGTTTATACTAACTCTATTTATGATTAGTGTCGGAATATCCTTAGCAGTTGTCAATGAAAAGAAGATAGAGAGTAAAAAAGTGTTAAAACGTTTTCTCACTCTGATAACTGCCTCTATCACTATCTCTATTGCAACACTCATAATTTTTCCTAACTCTTGGATATATTTTGGAGTTTTACACTTTGTAGCTTTTGCATCTTTAATCGCTCTACTTTTTGTAGAATTTGAGTGGATAGCATTGGGGATTGGTATCGCTATCATCACTCTTTTTAATCTTAAAATAATAGATATGAACTTTCTATTTGAGATGTTGCAACCTCTTTTAAATCTTCCTAGATATACAGAAGATTTAGTACCCTTTACACCTTGGTTTGGTGTTGTTTTAGTTGGTATCTTTATCGGTAAAAAAAGACTCTTTCTTTTTCCTCTAACAAATAATAGAATTATAGATAGTATAGCCTTTTTAGGAAAAAACTCTCTAATTATCTATTTAGTACATCAACCTCTCTTTTTTGGAGTGATTGCTGGAGCTAGTTTTTTATGCTCTAGGTAATATACAGGAGAGCTTGGAGTTGAGTTGTAGTGATGCAACTGTTCCATCTATTCCATCGTTTCTATTTTCTAAAGATATTTTTGCACCTAACGCATCTGCTGCACTCTTAGCTAAAAACAGACCTAAACCTACCCCTGGCTTATTTCCCTGTCTTTTAAATGGTGCAAAAAGGTCTATGCTATCATCTATTCCACAACCCTCATCTATAACCTCTATCAACAACCCTACATCATCTTGGGAGCTTCTTAATATAATCTTTTTCTCTTTTGCTGTAAATTTTAGAGCATTTTGTAAAAAATTCTGAATAATTTGATTTAGAAGAGATACTTGCAGTGTTGCCATAAAACCACTTGGTTGAAAATTTATCTCTAAAGTTTTTCCATCACTCTCAGCTAAAAGTTGAAAATCATCCGCTTTTTGTTTTAATATCTCTATCACATCTATATGAACAGG
>JAYEGK010000193.1:0-2070 GCA_034716265.1 Campylobacterota bacterium | reverse complement strand
CCACTATTTTTAAATGCATCTTTATGGTACTTATTCACTCTATCATCGATATCACTATAATCAAGACCATTAATAGCAGAGTTTGAACTCTCAAAACAATCTTCAACCATATTTTTACTTAATCCAAGAATATCAAAAAGACCTGCATTTCTATAAGAGGCTATTGTAGCGATACCCATTTTAGACATTATTTTTAAAAGACCCGCATTTAATGCACTATGAACAGATTTAAGAGCTTCTGAATGTTCGATATTGATAACATTTGATCTCTCAACTATCTCGATAGCAGTTGAAAAAAGAAGATTAGGATATATTGCACTTGCACCATAACCGATAAGAACAGAAGCACTATGTGAATCAACAACCTCACCTGTTACAGCGATTATAGAAACAAGATGACGTACTTTTTCTTTTAATAGAGCAAAGTTTACACGACCAACAACCATAGCCATCGGCATAATTTTATTCTCTGAACTAAATTCATAATCACTAAGAATAACTATCCTTACATCATTCTCTTTAACACTTTTAAGCACTTTTTCCACTAATAAACTTAAAGATTTCTCTAAATCTTCTTTATAAGCTGTTGAAAAAGTATTGTTATGATAGTTTGATTGATAACGTGGAGATTTTTTATCACCAAATGATTTTAAAACATCTAGTTTTTCACGAGTAATAATAGGTGAAATTGATTTTAATCGTTGTGCATGCGTTGGTATCTCATCGAGAATATTATGAATTTCACCAAAACCTGTATTTAAACTCATAACAACTTTTTCACGAATTGGATCGATTGGTGGATTTGTTACTTGAGCAAACTTTTGTTTAAAATAATCAGAAAATGTACGCTGCTTATCTGAAAAAGCAGCGATTGGAGTATCGTCACCCATAGAGCCAACAGCTTCTTTTCCATCAATCAACATAGGTTCAATAACTTGTTCAACTACCTCTTGAGTAACATTAAAAAACTTTTGTCTTTTTACTAAATCATCATTTTCAAATTCACATTTAGCAATATATTGTTCCTCAATATGTTCTTGAAGATATATCATATGCTCATTTAACCATTTCATATATGGATTTGAAACTTTAAGATAGTTATCTATCTCATTACTTCTAAGAAGTTTACCAAATTTAAGATCAAGCCCTATCATCTCTCCAGATTGAAGACGACCTCTCTCTTTAATATCTTCCTCTGCAATATCTACAACACCATATTCACTTGCAATAAGTAGATTATCATCATTAGTAACTATATATTTAGAGGGACGAAGACCGTTTCTATCAAGGACACACCCTATATAACGACCATCTGTTACTGAAAATGCAGCTGGACCATCCCACGCTTCAAATACTGTTGAATGATACTCATAAAATGCACGAAGTTCTGGATCCATATGGGGAGCATTTTGCCATGCTGAAGGGATAACTGCACGAGCAGCCTTGAAGAAATCCATACCATTTACTATCAAAAATTCAAAAAAGTTATCTGCTGATGCACTATCTGATGAGTTTAGTTGTAAAATAGGTAAAATTCTTTTTATCTCTTCATCACTAAACACTTCTGACTTGATAGATTCTGATTTTATCTCTACATTTATACGATTAGCCTCAACAGAGTTAATCTCACCATTATGAGCCACTGCACGAAATGGTTGTGCAAGTCTCCATTCTGGAAGTGTATTTGTTGAAAATCTTTGATGAAAAAGTGAAAAAGATATCTTAAAGGCCTCATTTTGAAGATCCTCATAAAACTCTTTAATATGAGTAGGCATAACAAGCCCTTTGTATGAAAGCACTGTTGAACTCATAGATGCTATATAAAAATCTCTATCATCTATAAGCTTATGCTCACACTCTTTACGAGAAAGATATAAAAGAGCATCAAATCTATTTGTAGCCATAATAGAGTTTGGTGTAATAAATAGTTGTACTATATGTGGTAAAGATGCTATCGCTTGATCACCTAAAACAGATCTATTTACAGGAACATCACGAGTTAAAACAATTTTCAGATCATTATTTGCACAAAAATTCTCTAAAGTTTTAAGATGATCTCTATTTTTAGTA
>JAYEGK010000192.1:0-10594 GCA_034716265.1 Campylobacterota bacterium | reverse complement strand
TACCTGCTAATGTTGGATTAGAGGCTAAAGAGTTATAGAAAAACTCTTCGGCTATATCTCCTTGATTGTTTGAGATATTTCCAACAAGTTTAGCTACCTTGTCCAATCTTCTATCTGACTTTTCTTGCGAAGCTTTTAGTTCGTTACTCATTTTCTCTTGTGATTGTTTTAACTCTAAAGTTATCTGTTCTTGCGAAGCCTCAAGTCTTAATATCGCTTGTGCTAAATCCTCTTTTGTTATCATAAAATACTCTCTGTCTATTTATTGTTTATAAGTTGTTTTGGAGGAGTGACCTCAATCAAATCACCTTTACGTTGTAAAAGTATGACACTGTTTTTAGATGCCTCCTCTTTAACATCTTCACTGATATAGAAACTTGCTAATCCTAAATGATGATTATAGTTTTTATATTCAGGATAGAGTTTTTTAAAGTTTTCATATTTTTTATGGGTAAGTTTTTCTATATCTGTAGAGTGAGCTTTATACTTTACCTCTAAGATAGCGATATCTTTTCCATTAATTAACAAAATATCATATTCATCTTGAACACCTTGCCGATGACGAGTTACATTTTTATCTGCAAAATCATAGTTAATACCTGCTAATGTTGGATTAGAGGCTAAAGAGTTATAGAAAAACTCTTCGGCTATATCTCCTTGATTGTTTGAGATATTTCCAACAAGTTTAGCTACCTTGTCCAATCTTCTATCTGACTTTTCTTGTGAAGCCTCAAGTCTTAATATCGCTTGTGCTAAATCCTCTTTTGTTATCATAAAATACTCTCTGTTTTTTCAATTATTATAGCAAAAATTATAAAGTCATATATATAGTCTTGTTTGGATATAATAAAAGATGTTTAAAAAAAGATTAGAAATGGCTTTCATCACCATCATCATCTTAGCTGTAACACTACTTGGCTATAACTATTATAGAAGCTACTCCTTTAAAAATAGTGATATACCAGAGAGTTTCAAACAACGTATAGCTTTTAAAGAGAGAGAAATTTCAGAACTTATAAGAAAAAACTATGGGTTTACCTTTAAAGTCCCTCTCATAGTGACAGATAAATTTAAGGGTCGTTTATATGGTCTTACCTCCTACAAAGATGGTGAGATAAAGATATATCTCAATAAAAAAGTTATGCAAGAGAGTATGGATTATATCGTTGATAGTGTTATCGCACATGAGTATGCTCATGCATTGATGTTTAAGTTTGGTCATCTCCATACAAAAAATAGAGGTCACTCAAAAAAATGGCAACAGATATGTACAAAAATAGGTGGTATAGATTGTCAGCAGTATGTAGATAGAGAGGAGATTATTCTCTCTAAAATGCCATTTCAATAATCTTTGATTTTATCAATCATGAGGAGTTTTTTATGTCAAGTTTTATATTTTTAGAACATTTTTTTCAGTTTTTTTTGTTGCTACTTTTACTTGGGTATGGTGTTATGATGTTTATCGTTAAAGGGATAGTTGTTAAGTACCCTGAGATATTAAAAGATAGTCTATCTATCTTTACGATAGTTACTTACCCCTTTAAACATAAGCATGAACATCTGGACAAAGCGCACCAACATATAGATAAAGCAAATGATAAATATGATGAGTATGAGAATAGGTATGATGATTTTGTATATAAACTTTTTTATCCTATCCCTCTTGTGTTAGCACTTAGTTCATCTGGTGGGTATCTCTTCTATTTTTTGACAAAGATAGAGAGTAGTATTATTTTTAATATTGTCTCATTAGTTGTTATCTACATAGTGGCTAAGAGATTTAAAAAAGATTAGATATGAAGATAGCTCTCCTTCTCCTCTTTAGTTTTTATCTACTCTACTCAAATACAACGATAATGTTTAACAAAGGGTGGAATCTTATAGGTATCCCCCAAACAGTTTCAAATATGGAACTATTTGACTCATCAGACGTAGAACTTATCTGGAGCTACAATGCGCAACAACAGAAGTGGGAGGGCTACTCTCCTGATAGTGCTATAAATATCAAGATAGTGGATAAAAATATCTCTGTTTTAGATTCACTTGAACCCCATCAAGGGGTGTGGGTATTTAGTAAAAGAGCTTGGGATCTTGAACTTCAAGATAACAATAGCACAACAGATATATTTTTAAACAATAAAATTGTTTTAAAAAAGGGTTGGAACCTTCTCTCTTTACCAAATAAAACAACACTCTGTAAAGATTTTTTTGGTGATGCTTCTGTTTGGAAATATAGAGATGGATGGAGTACGAACGATAGCTCTTTAAACTTTCCAACTATTGAAAATATAAGAGAGAGTGAGGGTTTTTGGGTAAAGGCTCAAGAGGATATGAGTTTAGATATAGGAGAGGAGTCCTCTAAGCTTCACACCTTTAGTTCAGAATCTCAAATGCTAGAGTATCTGCGAAATATGAAAAAAAGTAAGCACTATCGAGATTTTTCTTCAGAGGATAGATACCATAATGATATTATAGTTTATAGGGATATAGAGGAGCCTAGAGATGAGGAACCTACCACATCTATCATCAAAGACACAACAACAAATCTTACACAAGCGGGAGTCGATGAGTCAGATGTTTTAAAATATAATGAGCAATATATTTTTAGTTTAGACACTCAAAACGAAGAGATATTTATAAGTTCTTTTGATAATATAGTTGATAAAAACTATCAAGCTATCAACACTATCGATATAGCTAATGATACCATCATAGCTTTTTATCTACAAAATGAGAGAGTTATTCTTTTTTCACAACAGGATCTACTTAAAAAAATAAAGATTGTTATCTATGATATCAGTGATATTTATAATATCAAAGAGCTACACACCTATAATATTGATGGATTTTATAAAGATAGTCGTCTTGTGAATGGACAACTCTTTGTTGTATCGACATTTTATCCAGAGATAGAGTATAGATATCAAAAGCTATATGCCGATGGAGTCTGTGCATCTTTAGATAGAGATGAGATATATAGATACTACTCAGAGGATGATGTTTATATGCAGGGAATCGATTATGATAGCTATAAAGAGAATAGATGTTCTCTCTATAACTATGCAAACGATGGCACAATATGGAGATATGATTATGAAAATCCAATCGTTGTCACTGAAAACTTAACACCAAACATATATAAAAACACTAGAATCTCAAAACTTATTAGCCCCTCCAAACTCTATGCACCTAAAAAGCTTGACCAAACAGCAACTATAACTACTCTTAGTAGCTTAGAGATAGATAAAGGGGAGTATAAAGAGAGTATCTCTTTTATCGGTTATGTAGGAGATTACTATATATCTGCTCACTCTCTTTATATCGTCTCCTCCTCCTATCCTAGTTATTATGATTTTTTTAATTTTAAAGAGAAAGAGATGATATATAAGTTTTCTTTAGGTCATCAGTTGAGTTATAAAGGAAAAGGCTCTCTGGATGGGCGTATGTTAAGTGAACTGAGTATGAGTGAACAAGATAACTATCTTAGAGTAGCTACAACAGAGAAAAACTCTATCTTTACACTCAAAGAGAGTGATGGAGCTTTAGAGGTGGTAGGTTCTCTATCTGGTTTAGGAGATGAGAGTATCAGGGCGGTTAGGTTTATCGATGATAGAGGTTTTGCTATCTCATCTAAAGAGAGTGATCCATTTTATATGATAGATATGAGTGACCCTCTTAACCCACAGAAAGTGGGAGAGTTATCTATATCGGGAGATTCTAACTATCTGCACCTTATAGACAGAGAGAGAGTTTTAAGTATAGGGAGAGATAGTGGTTTAGAGATACAACTTTTTGATATTAGCGATTTTTCAAAACCGATACTAGCAGATAAGATGAGGGTAGGGAGTACTGTTACAACGAGTTCTGCTGAAGATAACCATAAAGCACTTTTTTATCGTTCAAGTGATTTTATGTTTGGTATGCCCTATACAGACTATCTGTATACCGAGGATACAACAACTGCTGTTGAGAGTTTTATTATCTATCAAGTTGATGAGATGGAGATAAAAGAGATAAAAAGTGCAACTCAAGTTTTTCATGAAAAACATTATGATGTTAGAGATAAAAGAGTTATTATTTTTGAGAGAGGGGAAACTACATATGGTACTCTTTTTGAAGGCTCTAAGATACTGAGTGATATAATAATCAATAATTAAAAACAAATTTAGGATAAAGGATAGATTATGAAACTATTTATATTTTTGATTTTTGCATTAAATATACTCTATGCAAATACAACAATAAGTTTTGAAAAAGGGTGGAGTCTTGTAGGGATTCCTAAAACATTGTCAGATATGGAGATATTTCAAACTGATAAAGTAGATGTTGTGTGGAGCTATAATGCAACAGAACAAAAATGGGAGGGGTACTCCTCAAAAGATGAGGTGAGTACAAAGATAGCAGATAAAAATATCTCTACATTAGAAACTCTTCAACCCTATCAAGCTGTATGGGTGTTAAGTAACGATTCTTGGAATCTGAGTGTTACAGATGATACAACGACCAATGAACCTACAAACAATAAGATAGTTCTTAAAGAGGGTTGGAATCTTATAGCCCTTCCAAATAGAGCGATGATTGCAAAAGATTTTTTTGGTGATGCTATCGTATGGAGATATAAAGAGGAGTGGAGTGTTAATAATAGTTCACTAGATTTCCCAACTATTGAAAATATAAGAGAGAGTGAGGGTTTTTGGGTAAAGTCTGAAGAAGATATAGAGCTAGATATGGGTGAAGAGCTATCTAAACTCCGTACATTTGTCTCTGAGGAGGAGATGTTAGAGTATATTAGAGGGATGCAAAAGAGTCAACATTACAGAAACTCCTATTCTCGATATATTGTTTATGATGATGAAGATAGTGATGAGGATGATGGTATAGAAACTAATGAGGCTCTTCTCGATACAGCAACTTCAACTTCTGTTTCTGTAGAGGGAGAGAAAGGGAGTGCAGAGGTAGATGCAACAACTACAAACACTCAAGAGGGTGGTGTCGATGAAGCTGATATCTTAAAACATGATGGTCAATATATCTTTAGTGTAGATAATCATAAAAAAGAGATATTTATAACTTCATTTGTAAATGTAGCAGATAAAAACTATACAGCTATCAACACTATCAAGATAGAGGATGATTCTATTATCGATATATATCTTCAATCTAATCGTCTTGTTGTTTTGAGTAATCATTATGGAAAGGATTACTACGGTTACTATGAAGATTATGAGAGTGATAGTGTTGAAGAGAGTTCAGTCGTGGCTATTAGTGGAGATAAAGAGGAGCGAGATGAGGAAACTTCTGTTAAGGTAACTATCTATGATGTTTCAGATATTCAAAATATTAGAGAACTCTCCTCCCATGGTATAGATGGTTCTTACAATACAAGTCGTTTGGTTGATGGAAAACTTTTCTTTATAACATATTTTAATCCTAAAATAATATATGGATATAACAAAATAGATGCAGAGGGTGTATGTGCTACGATAGATAAAGATGAAAGGTTTATGGATTGTAATACAGAAGTTTATGAAGATGAGAATGGATATACAAAAGAGGAGATATGTACAAAAGGGAGAGATTATGATGCCTATCATGAAAATAGATGTTATAACTATACCTACTCATCCGATGATACAGTATGGAGATATGATTATCAAAATCCATTTATAAAGAGTGAAAATCTTCTTCCTATGATGAAGGTAGATGATAATATATCAAAACTGATAGAGCCATCAAAACTCTATGCTCCTAAAAAACTTGACCAATCTTCAACTATTACAACTATTAGTAGTTTTGATATAGAAGATGCTACATACAGAGAGAGTATCTCAACCTTAGGGTATATGCATACATACTATGCTTCTACACAATCCTTTTATCTTATTTCGAGAGATTATCCACGTTACTATAACTACTTTAACTCTAAATCAAGACAGATGATATATAAGTTCTCTTTAGGAGAGAAATTGGAGTATCAAGCTAGAGGTTTTGTAGATGGTTGGATGTTAAACCAATTTAGTATGAGTGAAAAAGATGAGTACCTCAGAGTTGCAACAACACAAGGGAACTCTTGGAGTATAGAGGGAACAGACAACTCTATATTTACACTCCAAGCAGATAAGGAGACGCAACAACTAGAGGTGAAAAGTGTTTTATCTGGGTTAGGCAAAGTGGGGGAAACTATAAAAGCTGTAAGATTTATGGGTGATAGAGGATTTGTAGTTACATTTAGAACGACCGATCCACTCTATACATTAGACTTGAGTGACCCTTTGAATCCTCTTAAAGTTGGAGAACTCTCAATCCCTGGGTATTCAACCTATCTTCATATTGTAGATGAAAATAGAGTTTTAAGTATAGGTAGAGATGCAGATGAAAATACAGGAGAAACTTTAGGTCTACAACTCCAACTTTTTGATATTACAGATTTTGCAAATCCACTTTTAGCAGATAAAATTCTTATTGGAGATAGTGATTATACATATAGTCCAGCTGAACATAATCATAAAGCATTTATATATCGTCCTAGTGATAAGATGTTTGGAGTACACTACACAAACTATAACTACTCATATAGAGATGATGCTACCGATAATCTTGCTATCTATAGAGTTGATGATATGAATATCACCACTATTCAAACATTAACTACACCCTATAACAATAGCTATTATTGGAGAAGTGATACAAAGAGAGGTCTTATATTTGACCTAAATAATACAACATATGGAACTGTTTTTGAAGGTTCAAATATTTTAAGTGATACTATAAAAAAAGAGGAGCAATAGGATGAGATATATATTTATGATAATGGTTACATTTATCTTTGTGGGATGTTTGTCAGATGATAAAACATCAGTAGAAAGTGTTGAGAAGGTGAGTGAAGATATTGCAGATACAAACTCACTGCAACCCAATGTAGATACAGCACTCCAACCACCTAAACCACCTGCATTATAGAAAAATTCAAAGGGATTTTTTTCCCTTGTCTCGTTTTATTAATATATTTTATGTATAATTTCAACTACTAGGACAACTTATTATAGTTTATGGAGCGGTAAAAGCTTTTAAGGTTAGGGAATTAATTACTCTCTAACCCATACCTTTTTCTAACTAATTTTAGAGTAAAATCCCTAAATATAAGACTTTTAAGTGAATTTAACTTGTGTAGAAAGGTATGTGTTGGTATTAAATAGGTAAATTTGAATTAATTGATATATTTCCAACTTTTAGTTATACTTCTCCCGACAAAAAAGGTTAAACCTTGACATAATAAAGACTAAAGCCCTATTGCTCTTATGAGTTGTAGGGCTTTTTTCGTTGCATGGAGTCGGTTAGGAGATTATGTCTAGGAGTCCACAATGGACTTGTCAATTTTCATTACCTTAACTACATTCCTTTTGATGTTTTTCAAAGAGGAATTAAAAGAATGGTTTAGGTCGTTTTAACCTTGTAGAGGGATTTGTCACCCCTCTACGCTTTTTACTCTCATAAAATCAAACAACCTATTTCAAAATTAATATATTTTATGTATAATTTCAGTATCACAAGTAACTTAGTTCGTTTTATGGAGCGATAAAATTTAAAGGTCGGAAGGTTAATTACCTTTCGACCTTTTTTTTTCTCCTCCTAAAACGAATTAAGGGATTTTTTTCCCTTGTCTCCCTTCTACTACCTCAAAGAAATCAAATAACAAATTTAAAATAGTTTCTTAAATCCAAATATTACTTATTTTTTAGCTACAATCTTCTCTAAAAAAAGAATGATTTTTAGGAGGCTATAATGGATACAATCAAGTTACAAAGTGGTGATTTAGAGATAGATTATGATGAAAAATTAAAAAAGTTAGTTGATTTTGGTTCAAGAATTAATAAAAAAAGAGGTTTTTTGTTTGTTAGTAAAGTTCTTGGAAAACATCTTCCAACAAAACCCTCTTTGATGCAACAAACATATAAAGATTTGGCTAATCTCATTCCAAAAGATGATGAACCTACACTTTTTATAGGGTTTGCTGAAACAGCAACTGCACTTGGTCAAGGTGTTTTTGAAGAGGCAAAATTTAAAAATAGTTTTTATATCCACTCAACACGTTTTCAAACATCACAAAAAATATTACTCTCATTTTTTGAGGAACATTGTCATGCTCCTAGTCATATATTTTATGAGCCAAAAGATGAGAAATTTAGAGAGATGCTTCAAACAATCAAAAGAGTAGTGTTAGTAGATGATGAGGTTTCAACAGGAAATACAGCAAATAATCTTGTAAATGAATTGAAAAAAGTTATCCCAACAGCAACAGAGTATCATCTTGTAACAATTTTAAACTGGACTACAAAAGAGTATGAAAACTTTAACTATCTTTCACTCCATAAAGGAGATTTTTCCTTTACTCAAAAAGATATAGATTTTCAAACAACAATAGTTTCAGAGCCTCAAGAGGTAAAAGATTTGGATGAAAAAATCCCTTACAACTTTGCACGTTACGGTGTTGAAAAGTTACATCTTGATTTTTCAAAATATGTAGAGTTAGAGAGTTTAAAAGATAAAAAAGTGTTAGTGTTAGGAACTGCTGAGTTTATGTATCCTCCCTATCTTTTAGCAAAATATTTAGAGGAAAATTCTATAGAGAGTTATTTTCAAGCAACAACAAGAAGTCCAGTGAATGTTGATGGAGCAATCACGTCAAAGATAGCATTTAAAGATAACTACTTTGAAAATATAGATAACTTTTTATATAACGTTGTAGATAGGGAGTATGACAAAGTTTTTATCTGTTATGAAACAACTCAAGTTCCCAAAGAGTGTGATCTAAAAGAGCAGTTGAGTGAGTTATTTGATGTGCAAGAGTTGTTTTTGGAGGGATAAAAAATGCTAGAACTATTCAAACAGGAAAAAAGTTTTTTAACAAGAGCTAAAGAGAAAAGTTCTCTAAAATATGTTGTACTTTTTGATGGGACAGGGGCATATATAGAGGTTTGTGATGCTAAGATGAAAGTTATTAAAGATATTGACTATCGTGTTTACAACGGTATCGATAGAGAGATTTTACAGCTTATAGAAAACTCTGTGGAAGATAGTTTTTTTACTGTGAGTTGGGAAAATGATAATAACAATATCTATCTAGATAAATATCCAAAACTTTTTGAACTTTTACGTTTAAATGGAAAAATATTTATCGAAAATGGGGATGAAATCCCTTTTAGTGATATACAGCATAGTGTAAAACTCCATATAGAAAAAAGTGATAAGAGTTATAAAGTAGATGTCAGTATTGCAAATAATGTTCACTTTAAATTTTTAACAAGTAGTTATGTTCTTCTTCAAGATAAGATAGTTCAAGTGGATAATGTTGGTCAAAATTTCAACAAAGTGATAGATCTTAGTAGCACTGTTGAAGATGATAAGTTGGAGGAGTTTCTAACTATTGTTTTTACACACTTTGAAAATATAAAAATCGATTATGAAGAGTATAAAACAGAGTTTAAAGAGGAGACTAAACTGATAAAACCTGCAGTTATTTTTGAGAAAGTAACAGTAGATAATGAGCTGATTTTAAGAACATCTGCAACCGTAGGAAAACTCTCTCCTCAATTTTTCAACGATTTTAATATATCAAAGATAGTTTTAATCAATGAGTTGGAAAAAAGTATCTCTATTTATGAGTGTGATTTTAGTGATGTGTTTGATATATACTCCACAATCTTTTCAAAACTTAACTCTCTCAAACGGACTCTTAAAACATCTTTATTTAGTGAGGAGGATGGTCTTTTTATCATAGAGGAGGAGTTAAGTCGAGAGTTCATACTTAAAAACTTGCAGACTATCATAACAAAGGCACAACTCTTTGGAAGTGAAAAACTCAAAGAGTATAACTACAACACCACAAAACCAACACTCAATATCTCTTTTAAAGATAAGATAGATTTTCTTGATAGTGATGATGTGACTCTCTCTATCGGTGATGAAACATTTAACATCTTTGATATTATCAATCTTTATAAAAAGCACTCCTATATACCTCTAAACAATGGCGATAAATCTATTATAGATAAAGAGTATATCTCTAAACTAGAACGTATCTTTAAAAAAGAGGGTAAAAAAGTCAAAGTTTCCTTTTTTGATCTCCCTGAGATAGAGGAACTTATCCATCAAAAAGAGCAAAAAGTTTTTAAAAATTCAAGAGAATTTTATGAGGGTTTTAACTCTTTAAAAAACTCCAAATCAAGAATGCCAAAACTTACAGATGTTACTATGCGTGATTATCAAAAAGATGGTGTTCGATGGTTAAAATATCTTTATGATAATAACTTTGGTGGCTGTTTGGCAGATGATATGGGTTTAGGGAAGACTTTACAAACTATCTCTCTGCTCTCCTATATCTATCCAAAGCAAAAAACACCCTCTTTGATAGTGATGCCAAAATCTCTTTTAAGTAACTGGCAAAAAGAGTTAGAAAGGTTTAATCCAAATCTCTCTTTTTATCTTCACTATGGAACAGAGAGAAAAAGTGAAAATTTTAAAAACTATAATATTATCTTAACAACGTATGCCATCATAAGAAATGATATAGATATTTTTCGAGAGTTAGAGTTTG
>JAYEGK010000191.1:0-2109 GCA_034716265.1 Campylobacterota bacterium | reverse complement strand
CTCAAATCTTTAGAATCCATGGCGACGACTTTGTCTTATTAAGCAAAGAACATTTAGATATAGATATGAAGACATTTAATGATTTAGATATATTATGTCAACATAATATTACTGTTACTAAGCGTCATATTAACTTGAGAGAGGATGACTCTATTAATTTGAAGGGGCTTGAGGAATTGGATCAATACCCCTTTAATTGACAAAAAAACAAGCTAATAATCACTTAGTCACACCTCAAGATAATTTATTTTTAATATTATTATATTAATTATGCTAGAATATTGATATATATTTATACCATAGTATAATTTTAAAGGCTTTATTGTGAAAAATGTAATAAGTATAAATGCTTGGGGTAAAGAGATATTTTTACTGGCTCTCATTGAGAATAAACTAGTAGTAGAACTTCTAAATAAGAGAGATAATGTATTTTCTCCTATACGGTTTGAACATGACAGATTTGCCGAGCTAGTTTTACAAGGGGCTTCTGTAAATATAGATGAGATAGGGATAATCTCAGACTGTATAAGTGGTTCATACGGTAAAGAGTATTTCAATAATTATTTTATGAACTCTCAAGGGAAGATACCTACTATTTTAGATAGGTTGTCTTTTATTGGTTCAAATGGATTAGGTGCATTAGAGTTTCTCCCTAGTGATACTTCATCAAACCTTACTTCTAGTGACTTAACCTTCTCGCTTTTAGAGTTCAAAACTCAAAGTTTAGATATATATAATAATATTGATGTTACAAACCTAGAGTTAGCTAAACTTTTTGCTAAATCAAACAGTGGTGCTGGTGGAGCTAAGGCTAAAGCTATTGTAGATTATAATCCAGACTCTAAAATGTTACATCTTTCTCAAGGGTTTGAGAACACACCAAAGGGTTATAAAAAGTCAATTATAAAGTTTAATGGTAAAAAAGGAGCTGAAGCAGAGGTTTATAATGATGAACTTAAATTAGAATACTTGTATTATCTATTAGCTCTTAAATGTGGCGTTCATATGAGTAATTGCTATTTAGAGTGTGACGAAATGGGAAATTGCTATTTTATTACTGAGAGATTTGATGTTGACAGCAAAGGTCAAAAACTACATCTACACTCTTTAGCTGGCCTTCTAGGACATAACGCTGAGTCTTTTACTATGGATTATGGGATGTTATTTAGAGTGGGAAATGCTTTATCTGTATCTAAAAATGATAAAGAGCAGATGTTTAAAACTATGGTTTTCAATCTTGTATTTTCAAACAAGGACGATCACTCAAGGAACTTCTCTTTTTTGATGGACAATGATTATAATTGGTTTTACTCTCCATCTTATGACTTAACGTATTCAGGTTCAAACTATGCTAAAAATTGGCATCAGTTAACTATAGATAATAAGCCATCAAACAAAATAAGAAGTTTAGGGATGATAAACATAGCTAAGATATGTGAGATTGATAATCCTTTAGAGATAATAGATGATTTTATAGATATTAAATATCAATACCTTAGAGAATTATCTATCGAGTATGGTATTGATACTAAAATGGTAGATATGATTTTTAAAGACACAAAAGAGATAGACAATATGTTCTATAAAGGGGCTAGGTAATGACTTCACAGCAATTACTACTACTTACAGATGATGAGATATTAAAGCATCTAGCAGAGCAAGCAAAAGCACTGAGAAAACAAAAAAAAATGACACAAAAAGAGTTTGCAAATAAAGCTGGCATATCTTATGGAACATATATAAAATTTGAGAGTAAGGGTATTATCTCACTTAAAGGATTTTTGACTGTTTTAAGGTATTTGGGTAGATTGAAAAATATTTCATTATTGTTAGAAAAAGAGAGCATACAGGATTTAGGGATAAAGGCTTATATGTCAGAATAAGTGGAAATTGTTTTTGTGGGATGTATATATGCGCAAAATGTATATTTCAAAACTATGATAAATTGAGTTTTGATAAAGATTTGACTAAGTGCTGATTAAGTAACTACACTTTCCAACATTTAAGCCATATTTAAAAATCTAAAAAAGGAACATTTTTTGCTTTTTCAAATCTAAAAAGAGTTCCCATCCAATTAATACTACTACCAATCCTAGCAATAATTTTATA
>JAYEGK010000190.1:0-2118 GCA_034716265.1 Campylobacterota bacterium | reverse complement strand
AAATAACCAAGGATTGGGTTCTTCCTGTTTTTCACTCTTTTTTATTATTTTCTTTTTAAGAATAAGTAAAGTGATTATACCGATTATTAAGAGTGTAATAACTATATAATATCTTTGTGAAATAGTATCATCACTTTTAGTGGGTAATGAACTTAGTAGTTTAGGCTCCTCATTCTCCATCTTTTTAGGAGTTTTCTTTTCTAATTTTGGGTTTATAAAACGGAGTCTTAAACCATAAGCATCTGAAGTTTTAGATGCTACTAAAGAGATAGAGGAGGGAACATTGACAACAATTTGAGTGTATTCGAACATAGGGGTTATAGTGAGAGATTTTACAAATTGAGTAGAAAGTTTTTTAATTTTTGATGATTCAATTTCAGCATCATAGAGTTTTATAATAATTTTTGATTTTTTTCTTGATTGCTTAATGATACCTTTAAATGGTGCATCAAATGTTACCATAATATCAACTCTGTCTGTTCGATCATAAACATTATAATTTAAAATTTTTGCACCATAGAGAGAAAAAGGAAGGAGAAAGATTAAAAGATATTTGATCATTTTTTCTCTTTGGAAAGATGATATACAACAGCATTAGAGTCTAATATTTCATTAACACGGATAGCAAGATTTTTTTCATAAACCATCACTTCGCCTTTTCCTAATATACGGCCATTTACATAGGCTTCAACACTTTCACCGGCAGGTTTATTTAAATCTATGATTGAACCTTTATTGAGCTTCAAAATGTCGCTAACACTCAACATAGTTTCACCCAAATCAGCGATGAACTCTATCTCCATATCTAAAAGACCAGAGTAGTCCATCCATGCTAACTCTTTTTTTATTAGATTTTCACGAGTTATCATCTATTTCCTTTATAGCAATCATCATTCTATCTTCTGCTATCTGTATCGTTTTTATTTCATCATACTCTAAATCAAATCTATCGATTTTTATAAAATGAGGTGTCTCAATAGTAAAAAGATTTTTTTGAAGTTCTTCAGCGATTACTTTAGCACTTCCAACTATTAAATTGGTAGTTTCTAGTGTCATATCCACTAATGTTTCTTCGTCACTTTGAACCTCTTCTAAAAAGAGTGTTGCTATTTTTTGCATAAATTGAAAATCTGATGCGATATAAACTCTATATTTACCACCAATAGATGGATTTATATCGATATAGTTTATAATCATCTTTTCATCTGATATGAAATCATTGACAATATATTCCTCTCTAATCTGGTGAATACAAAAATTTTCTAAAGCTTTTATTATTGTGTTAAACATAGATTTACCCTTTTAATATCTTTGTTCGATTATACTTGAATGATACACAAATTAAAATTAAAAATAAAGGGTTATTAGAGTAAAATCTGCAAAATAGAGAGGATTAAAATGCTTGAGTTATTATTGCTCGGAGTGGGTGTTGGATTTTTATCTGGTTTTTTTGGAATAGGTGGAGGGACTATTTTAGTTCCTTTACTGTTGCTACTTGAATATGAAACAAAGATAGCTATTGGGATATCTGTTGTTCAGATGGTATTTAGTTCTATTTTTGGAAGTTATATAAATAATAAAAAAGGAACTCTTGATATCCCTATGGTTTTACTCATAGGAATAGGTGGATTTTTTGGTGCATTACTTAGTGGAATTATCTCTTCAAATATTGATGCGATCTATTTAGAGATTGTTTTTCTTCTTTTTGCTATTTTTGCCTTAATCAGACTTTTTTCTAAAACAAAAGAGCATACAACGAGAAAAAAAATAGATAAAATAGTTCTATTTTCAATAGGAATTCCAATAGGAGCAATAAGTATGACCATAGGAGTAGGTGGAAGTATTATAGTTGTACCTCTTCTTGTTGGTTTTTTTCATATACCATTAAAACAAGCTATCTCTGCAGGATTATTTTTTGTAATTTTCTCATCAGTAGCAGGATTAATATCTTATTCTCAAGTAACTAATCTTGATTATGAAAGTGGCAGTATTATAGGTATTGCATCACTATTTGGTGTTTATTTAGGTATCTATTTAAAAGATAAAGTTGATGTTGTTTTGCAAAGAAGATTACTAATTTTATTTTATTTTCTAGTTGTTTTGTATTTAGGGCAGAGA
>JAYEGK010000189.1:0-2120 GCA_034716265.1 Campylobacterota bacterium | reverse complement strand
TACGCTGCTGAGTGAGATTTGTTAAAACCATACCCTGCAAACTTCTCTATAAGGTCAAAAAGTTTACTCGCTTCATCATAGGGATGACCCTGTTTTACTGCTCCCTCACTAAACTCTGCATTTAATAAGTTTGATAGCATTATCTATCACATCAAGTGTTTTTAGCCCTAAAAAGTCAAAACCATCCTCTTCTCTATCTCTAAAACAATCTAATAGCCCTGTTTGCAAGTCGGCTGGATTATATGTAGGTCAAGGAACGACTAGTTAGCGTAGCGAAGCGGAGTCTGACTATGGAGAGACGATGTGCCTACTTATAAGACAACGACTTAAGTCGGGCTATTCGGTTGTATCATTTTATTATATACTATAATAGTAAGCAAAAAAGCTCTAAACCAACCTACTCACCGCTCTTTATCATAACTATCAAAAAGATTTAACTCCGATTCTTTTTTATAAAAACTGTACCAATTCTCTAACACAGGATAGAGTGCAGTTATGATTACAAACGTAGCATATTTCTCTTTCTCATAACTATATAACCTATTTAATATCTTCATACCCTCTTTTACATTGAACTCTTCTTTTTGCTTTTCTTTAGGTACACTAGTAGATAATTTTAACTTTTTAAGTAATCTCTTAAACTTGTTTCTTACTTTAGATATTGTCTGCTCATCTCCTATATTTAACCTTAGCGAAGAGTGACCACTACCTCTACTCTGATAGGTCTCTTGCTCTAAATTAGTTTGATGCCACTTACAACGTTCAAATATCTTTTTCTTTATCATCTGTCTTACTATTATCTCATCTGTATAATTATAAACATTACCATCCATTATAAATCTTTTGTAAGGGACTACTTTTGCTATCTTCTCTAAAGCCTCAATAACCCTATTTTTATCCTCTCTTATCTCTTCATCGAGTGAAAGTTTAATCTCATTAATAAGCTCACCTATCTTCTTTCTCACCTCTTCAACAGATCTGCATTTTTGTAAAATATATTCATACTCTTCCAAGTCTAATCGAGGGAACTCTATAGGCTCCATCTCCTCCAACTTTTCAATAACTTCTATCATCACATCTGGGATAAATTGTAAAAGGGAGCCTTTCATAAATAAGCCATCATCATAATAGAGTTCCATACTTTTGAGTGTGTGTTCATAGATGTAACTTGTTAATGAGATGTTATCAAACTTATCTATACTCTCTTTGAATCTTTGTATCTCTTTTATATATAGGGTTGCTACATCTCTATAATGTATATTCCAATCAGCAGGGAGACCCTGACTCTTTGAAAACTCTATCATCTTATCTGTTAAATCTAAATTATCTTTATGTTTGGGGAAGTTCTTACTCTTAAAATGAGTAGATGCCATCACAACATAAGTGACTGGTGTTTGGTTTCTTGGTCTTGCCATATATTGTAAAATACCCTGCACACCAACAGAATTAAACCTATTGCAGATGATAACAGTATCTATCTTACTCTCAATACTATACCCCTCTTTTATAAAAGATGTAGCCAATATAAGTTGATGCTTATCTATCTCCTCTTTAGTTGCTGTACCTTTCTTTGAGTTTATGATTAAGGGGTCAATAGTTGAGTATCTCTCTCTCAAATACTTTTGAATCACATAGATCTTATCAAGAGAGTTTAAGAAGATTAGCGTTCTTTTAGTTGGGTCTATTTTGGGGAACTGATAAACAAAGTTTATATGAGGTTTGAAACCTTCTTTGATGTAATAGATAGTATCAAACACCACATCTTTATAAAATTCTAATATCTCTAATCGCAACGTAGCAGTGATAAGTTTAAGCTCTCTATACTCTTTCTGCCTTTTCAAGAGTTTCATTATAAGCATCTGATACAGCTCTTTATCACTACTCAAAAGGTTATGAGCTTCATCTATAATGATATTGATGTTGGAGATATCTTCATATTGAAGATGCCCTGCAAACTTATCATAGGTCATATAATCACATCTATCTGTATGAAGCTCAGACCATTTCGTTCTATCTCCCTCTAAAGAACTATTTGGAGCTATCAAACCACCATTTGCTCTTACAAGTGCATTTGTTGGCATAAGCATAATAGTATTTGCTGTATCTTTATAAAAGTATGT
>JAYEGK010000188.1:0-2122 GCA_034716265.1 Campylobacterota bacterium | reverse complement strand
TTCCAGCTAATGCTTCATAATTTCCTATAAAATTCATACCGATAAGAGACATATCACCTATTGCATCTAATATTTTATGTCTAACAAACTCATCATCAAAACGTAAACCCTCTGGATTTAAAATCTTTTTTTCATCTAAAACTATCGCATTTTCTAAAGAACCACCTAAGGCTAAACCTTTAGAGCGAAGATATTGTACTTCATGTAAAAAACCAAATGTTCTAGCACGAGATATCTCTTTTTTATAGCTATCTTTTGTAAACTTAAGTACATATTCCTGTTTATTGATAACAGGATGAGGAAATTTTATTGTAAAGTCATATTTTAAATCTGGTGCAGGAGAGAGTTTTACATATTTACCACCCTCTACAACCTCTATCTCTTTTTTTATTCTCATTATTTTTTTTGGTACATCTAACTGCTGAATACCAGCTTCATCAAGTAACATACAAAAGCTTGCACTACTTCCATCCATAACAGGTACCTCATCAGCATCTACTATAATTTTTAAGTTATCTATACCGTAAGCATATATAGCAGATAGAAGATGCTCTATAGTTGATATAACATAACCATCTTTACCTATCACTGTTGCCATTTTTGTATCTACAACATTTTCAGGTTTTAATGCGATGGCAACATCTACATCATCACGATAAAAAATAATTCCACTATTTGATGATAGAGGCTCCAATCTTAACTTAACAGGAGAACCTTTATGTAAACCAATACCAACCAATTCAACAGATTTCTTTATAGTAGTTTGATACATTGTAAATCCTTTTAAAGTTCTAATTTCTATCTATAATTTTTTTAGCACTTTTAATAACATTTGTAATATTTATTCTAATCCAATCTTTATCCATCCACTCTTGGGGACGAACCTCTATCCCTTGAACTAATACACCAAAATGAAGATGATCACCCATAGCATATCCACTTTTACCTGTATTTGCTACAACACCCTTTGCATTAAAATGTTCATCACTATTTACTTTTAAACTTGAGCAATGTCCATAAAGTGTATATAACCCTAGTCCATGATGTATCATCGGCATATGTCCATACAATCCATTATAATCAGCATACACAACCTCTCCACTATTTTGTGGGTTGATTTTTGCCATTGAGTTACTCGCTAAATCTAAACCTAAATGATAAGATTCACTAATAGCATCTCCATCATAGGAGTATTTTCTATGATCCCCAAACCTTGCAACAACTTGTGCATTTTTCAATGGATACATCTTATTAATTTTAAAATCACTTACTCTCTCATCAGGAACTTTTGAAGCCAATTCATGAATTAGAAGCTCGTTTTTTGCTCTTACATCTTCATTGATGATTCTAAACTGTTCTAAAGAGTTTTCAACACCCTGTGTCTCAACAAACTCCTCTGCTAAATCAGCGATTTTCCCTTTTAAAAACTTATCTTTTAATCGTATATTAGAAACTTTATAATATTTCTCTTTTAGATATAAGGGAATATATGATTTAGCAATATTTCCAGCAAAATCCTTTGCTACAACAGTAGCTTTAAAACTATCATCGGTAACAGGCCATGCTAGCAATGAGATATAGTATCCATCTTTATAAAACTCTTGTACTTTAAAATTTTTACCATTATTTGATTCGATATAGATCTCATCTAAGTTTTCATCATCAGCTTTAAAAATAACTACCGCTGAACCACCTTTAGAGATCTTATAGGAGTGATTTACTATATTTAATCTAGGTCTTCTTTTATCTATCTGTAATTTATACTCTTGCTCTACTGTATTACCATTAGCAAAGTTCCAATTACTCATATCCGTAGCTTGAACAACTAGTTTTATAACTTTATCTTTTACTGCGTATATGCTTCGTGGTGGTTTTACATTTAATGAAACTAAAGATTGTGGACTCATAAAATTTTCATCATTAAGAACAGTTTCACCATTTGAAGTTTTAAGAATAACTCTATAAGATTTAAGTCCACTAGTATCATCAATAGAGATTTTTAATGGTTTTTTTAAGTTCACCCAAACATTTATATACATATGAATACGTTTTCATATGAGAAAACTCTAAAACTATTTGATGCGTGGTTGGATATCTTTGTATTTCGTGGTTAAGGTAATTT
>JAYEGK010000187.1:0-10806 GCA_034716265.1 Campylobacterota bacterium | reverse complement strand
AGATAGATTAGATCTATGTATTAATAGTGTTGAAAATGAGATTGTTGATAGTTCTGGTTGTGCAAAAGATAGTGATGGTGATGGTGTTATAGATCGACTTGATCACTGTATAAATAGTATTCAAGATGAGATAGTTGATAAATCTGGTTGTGCAAAAGATAGTGACGATGATGGATTTATAGATCGATTAGATAACTGTCCAGATAGTATCAAGGGTGCAATAGTAGATGAGTTTGGTTGTGAACCAAAAAATACTCCTAAAGAGAAACCTATTATGACTCCAGTAGATACAAATATATCTCAAGAGGGAGAAAATAGTTTAATTATAAAATTCTCATATAAATCTGAAGAACTTACACAAACATCTCAAGAGGATATCGAAGGTTTAATAAATCACCTAAATAAGTTTCCCAATGATCGTATAGTGATGAAATCCTATACAGATTCTATTGGGAGTGCAAGATACAACTTAAAACTCTCTGCAAAGAGATCAAAAAGTGTTTTAAATATATTGATAGATTATGGAATAGATATGAAAAGAGTAAGTATTCATAATATGGGAGAGAGTTCACCAATAGCTTCAAATCTTTTAAAGAGTGGAAGAGAAAAGAATCGAAGAATTGAGATAAAAATCATTAAGTTTGATTAGTAAGAGATTAAAAGTGTAATCCTATTTGGAGAGTGTGTAGGGTATTATGTTTTAATTTTGAACTATTTTCTTTATCTAAAGTGATGTTTGTTATATGGTTCATAAAGAGACATTGATAACCTAAATATAAAGAAACGACACTCCCTGAGTTATAAACAATACCTGTTTGTGTTCCAAATAAAAAGGAACTACTATCATTATTGGATCCCTCTAAAGGGTTATCAATAGGATCAGTAAACCATTTAAGGCCACTAAATCCGCCTAAAACACCGATATAAGGTGTATAATCATAGTAATCATTAAACCTATAATTTAAAGAACCATAAACATTATCAAACAGCAGATCAGTTGCATCAAATCTTAAATATCCAAGACCTATCGAGAAGCCATTTTTTAAAGTATATCCACCATCGATGTTATAACTTATACCTTTATTATTTGGTTCCTCTATAATCACACACCCCTCCTCTACTGCATGAGTGGATGGAGCAGAGGAAAAACCTAATGCAATATTTAGGTAGGCTCCACTCTTTTTCTCTTTTGTTTTTTTCTTTGTTTTGATTTTTGCATTTGGAAAAGTTTGTTGTATTCTTTCTAATGCAAAAGAGGCAGAAGCACCGCTTCTATATGGTCCTGAGTAGATAAGATATCTAGTAGTTGTTTTTTTATGAACCATAGGAAGACTCATATTTTTGAATTTTTTATTGATAGTTCTTAGTTTCTTTTTACTTGTAGCAGTTGTTACTTGAATATAAATTTCTTCGGCATTTAATAGAGTTTGGGAGATTAAAAATGTTAATAATAAAATAGCGATAAATTTCATAATGGTATACCCCTTGCCTTAATAGTATATAGTATATCGACTAATAATAAATAAACTTAACATAGATTTGGAATATTTTATGTTAATATAAACATTAAATTTATTTTTTAGAAGGGAAATTATAATGTTATCATATATAAAAATAGCTTTAGCTAGTACCTTTTCTTTATTGTTGACAGCTTGTGATTCTTCAGAGTATATGGCAATTAGTGAAGGTTCTAGCTATGGAGGGATTGTAGTTGATGGTTATATAGAGGGTGCAACTGTTTGTTTAGATATAGATAACAATTCCTTATGTGATGGTAATGAATCAACAACTAGTTCCAATAGTGATGGAACTTTTACTTTAAATAACGTAGTTTTAGAGAGAAACTCCTTTGTTCCTATTATCGCTTATGGAGGAAAAGATACCGCAACAGATAAAGAGTTTGTAGGACAATTTAAAAATATTGTCGATACATCTAAAATAAATGACAATATCGTAATCTCTCCTTTAACAGATTTAGTAAGTAATAGTTTTTTAAATTTAACATCAGATGAAAAAACAGATGAAAAATTAGATGAGATTAAAGAGAGTATCAGCTCTTTATTGAAAATAGATAAAGAGGTGATAGATAAGGATCCCTTTGAAGATAAAGAACTGTTTGCAATAGCTCAAGAGATTCAAAATAGTAAAATATTTTTACAAAAGATAATTGAAAATAATTTAGAAAAACCGTTAACTGCAACTGAAAAGCTACTTTTAGAGTGGACGATTAAGGAACAACTTTTAAAAAGAGATTTTAATTTAGAACAAGTTCTTGTAGAGATAGCATTTATTTATAAAGACGATTTACCAACACAAGAGGAGGGTTTACCAGATAATGAAGAGTTATTTGTAGTAGATCAGATGAAAGAGTTAACAACAACTCTTGCTAGTACTTTACAAGATATGGTAATAAATATAGATAATCTGAATATTCTACAATCATTTATTGATGAGAAACAGACTGATGCTTTGGATAATTTAGATAAAAATAGTTCTACTTATCTTGAAGTAGTAAAGATTGATACTACTAATTTAGAGATGACAAAAACCATTTTTAAAACATCAGATGCTATATATGATAAACAAGCTTGTTTAGCAAAGGATGGGTATAACTCATTAAGTAATAGTGAAAAATCTATAATTGCTGATGATGGTAACGGAATATCTTTATCATCGGGTTATATAGATGAAAATATAGAAAATAGTGAAGTTACAATATTTTATCCAGATTTAGAACAAGTTTTATCTTCAAATTATAAAGTGATTTTTAAAGACAATTACTATTTTAGATTTAATGAAAATTGGGTAAATAATCGAAATAATATAGTTTATATTATGACACCAAAAAATGCAGAGATAGAATCAAACTGTTATAGATTTGAACTTAATGATAGAATTAAAAATGATACAAAAGGTGTAAATGTATATAGATATACCGATATTTAGATTTTGTAAACTTTTTTCACTATAATAAAAAATCAAAAAAACAGAGGCAATATATATGCAAAATAGAGCAAGAAAAGCATTTTCACTCATAGAGTTGATGATAGTTATCGTTATTTTAGGATTGTTGGCTGCTATGGTTATGCCGAGTCTTACTGGTAAGGGTGAGGAAGCAAAACGTAACTTAGTTTGTGTTCAGATGAAGAGTATCTATAATGGTGCTTTAGATATGTTTAAAATAAACAATAGTATCTATCCATCAACCGAAGAGGGTCTTGATGCGTTAGTTGCAAATCCTGATGAAGAAAAATATCCAAACTACTCTACAAGTGGATATTTTAAAGATGGCAAAATGCCAAAAGATTCTTGGGGAAATCAGTTTATCTATATAAATGAGGAGGGTTCAGTAGACCTTATCTCTTTAGGTGCTGATCGAAAAGAGGGTGGAAAAGATGAAAGCTCCGATGTTAGAATGAGTGAGTGTAAATAAAATAGTAATGATCAATAAGATAGAACAAAAACTATTAACAGAGATTGAAGAGTTAAAATTAAAAGTTACTCTTCTTAATAATAATGAACAAACTATTAAACCGATATTTCAATACAGTAAAATAAGAGATAAAGAGCTTGACAGTGTAGTAGATATTGAAAAGAAAATTCGTACAGATGAGTTTAATAGTTGGTTTAAGAATGATATTACTATATCGGATGATTTAACTGAGTTTTTTCAAACTATTATAGATGATAGTATAGATTTAGTCAATGATTATAATGAAGAAGATTTAAAAGTAAATATTATTATTCCTATCTTAAATAAAGTAAGGTTTAAATCTTTTGAAGATGAGTTTAGAGATTTTTATGAGTTACCTATGCGATATGAAACCGATAGTTTTATTTTTAATGGTACTACAGATTTTGTTGTTTCAAAGGGTTTAGTTAAGAGTAAAAAACCCTATTTTTTTATACAAGAGTTTAAAAAAAGTGAAGAGTATGGAAATCCAAGACCACAACTTTTAGCAGAGCTTATTAGTGGTGTTGAAATAAATGGTTGGAATGAGATTAAAGGTGCTTTTGTTATTGGTGCTATATGGAATTTTGTTATATTAAAAAAATTAGAAAAAGAGAGATATGAATATTTTATATCTAAAGGTTTTGATAGTATGAGAATAGAGGATATAAAATCTATATTTAAAAATTTACTGGTGATTAAACAAGAGATAGTAAATAAAATAGCAGAAGAAAAAAACTTTAAAGCTGTATGATAGATAGCAGATATAAAAAAGCCTTCTCCTTAATAGAACTTCTAATAGTAGTTCTTATCATAGGGGTAGTTTATACACTTGCTATTACCAATTTTCAAAAAGTTGATAATCAATCTATCAAAGTAAATCTTGCTACATTAAAAAAATATCTTCAAACATTTCCCTCTCAAAAAAATGTTCAATTTCTCTGTCTTGATGATTGTTCTAGCTGTAGTGTTTTAGTTGATGGTAAAAAAGATGACTCTTTAGAGGGTGTTTTTGATAACTTTTTAGATGATAAGATTGAGGTATATCGATATGAGTTCGCATCAGGTGTTCAAGAGATTGAACATGAACTCTATTTTAATGAAGAGAATAGTGAGGAGAGTGTTTGTTTCTCCTATAAAATAGATAAACAGGGTATAGGAGATCAAGTGATTATAAAGTTTAGAGAGAAGGTTTATGATTATACAGATTACTCTTTAGTTGCTCCTGTGTATGAGAGTATAGATGAAGTTATTGAACTTAAAGAGAGTTTAGTGCAAGAGGTTATGCAATGATATATAAGTTCAAAGGTATCGATGAGTTTGGTAAAAAGATTAGTGACAAGATAGAAGCCTCCTCCTTAACAGAGGTAAAAGCGAAGATAAAAGCTAAAAAAATTATCTATCAAACAATATCTGAAGATTCGCCATCTTTTTTTGAAAATTTAGAGTTCAGTAGAAAATATAAAATTCCACCTAAAGAGTTATCCTCACTCTCACGTGAACTTTCCATGTATATTCGTTCAGGTATCACGATAGTTTCAGCCCTTAAAATTGTTCAAACGCATTATGAAAAAAACAAAAAGATGAAACTTTTTTTAACAACAGTAAGTACACATCTTGATGAGGGTAAAAACTTTTATACTGCACTTGATACTCAAACAGTTGTAGAGCTTCCTCCATTTTTTAAAGAGTCTATAAAAGTAAGTGAAAGTGGAGGAATCCTTGATGAAGTTTTACTTGAACTCTCTCGTTTTTTAAAAGAGCAAGATAGGATAAATAAAGAGATAAAAGGAGCATTTGCTTATCCCTCTTTTATGATTATTATCTCGCTACTGATGATCTCTTTTATGTTAGCATTTGTAGTTCCTCAGATAACAGGTATTTTTGAGAGTATGGATCAAGAACTTCCAGCTCCTACACAGTTTGTAATAGCGATGGGTGATTTTTTTAATGACTATTTTACAACTCTTTTAGGAGCTATTTTTAGTTTTGTAGCGATATTTATCTTTTTTATGAAGAGAAGTCATAATTTTGCATATATTATCCATAAAATATTGTTAAAAGTTCCACTTTTTGGTGAGATTATAGAAAAAAGTGAGTTAGCAAGATTTTCCTATATCGCTTCACTTTTAACTCGTTCGGGTGTTACATTTGTTCAAACAGTAAACCTAAGTGCAAACATATTAAATAATCTTGTTTTAAAAGAGTTATTTAGCTCCTCTGCGAAGAAGGTTGTTGAGGGGAAACTGTTATCTACTGCTCTTAATGAGTCTAAAATAAAGATAGACCATGCTTTTGTACAATCTATCGCACTAGGAGAGGAGACATCACAGGTTGAAAATGTTTTAAATAATGTTTCAGAACTCTATTTTGAAGAAAATAGAGATAAAATTTCACTTCTATTGACACTCCTTGAACCTGCACTTATGCTTTTTGTAGGGGGAAGTATCGGTTTTATTGTAGCTGCTATGCTTCTACCAATATTTTCGATGAGCATCAGTTAAATATGATACAAAAAAGGGGGATAGCTCTTCTTATAACGATGATTTTTATTATCGCTATTACAGTTGCTATTGGTGTAGGTTTAAAACAGATAAATGTTGCATCTCAAAGTGTAGAGAGAGAGGCTTTTATCATCGAAACAAGTATGATTTTAGATGATGTTTTGAGAGTTTTAGAAAGTTCTAAAGAGCTTGATCTGATTTTGAAAGGGGATGATGAAGATATAAAACGGGAGGCTTTTTATATCTTTTTATCACAAGTTGCTTTTATACCCTTTGAGAGTTCAGGGATAAAGATGAGTTTAGAGATAAGTAGTGCAAGATCAAAGTTTAATCCAAATGGAGTTTTTGATATAAATAGTACAGCCAACACAAATGAAGACCATTTTCAAAGGGTAGAGGCTCTTATTAGTTATCTAAATTTTTATGAGATTAATGCGGAGTATGTAAATATATTAGTAGATATGATTAGTGGAGTTAAAGAGGATATGTCCTATAATAGCGATATTTTCAATCAACAACCCTATCTTTTTCGAGATTATATTGTTTCAGAGAAACATTTAGATGAGATAAATAGTTTTTATATGAAAACATATAGAGAAAATAAACTGAAAAATATCAACTTTAAAAATCTTTTTTACTATTCAAAAGATAAAGAGAGATATAAAATAGATCTCAATTATGCAACTGTTGAAGTGTGGCAACTACTTTTAGGTTGTGACCAGATAAGAGCACAACAGTTGAGTGATGAAGCTGGAGCATACTCTAAACTTGAAGATTTGGTTTTGAGTGATGATGAAAACTTATCATTAGCTCGATTTAAGACAAGTTACTTTGAACCTATTTTAGATGTAAAAGTAGAGATTATGAAAGATGAATTAAATACTCAGATAAAGTTTGAGTATGATATGCAAACTAAAAAAGGGTCAAATTTTGTTTATGAAATTTAACAAAAAGTTAAAAACAATATTTTTAGATTCCCACTCTAAAGAGTTTAAAATAAAGGGAAAGGTCAATATCGTTTTATCGCCTACACTTTATTGGGTGAAAAAACTTTCTCTTCCTGTGAAGTATCTACGAGATGCAAAAAAACTTCTTCCATCTATTTTTGAAGATAGTTTACCTCAAGGAAACTACAGTTATATGGTCTATAAAAGTGGTGATGATTTTATCGCTTTTGCATATGAAGATAAATTGATACTGGATACTTTAGCCAAAAAAGGTATCAAAAATTCAAATATAGCAAATATATATTTTGCACAGAGTGAGTTAGTAACTCTTCAAACTGCATATAAGATAGATAAATCTCACACTCTTTGTGTGAAAGATGATATCGTTCTTTTACTTCCCTCTGTACTTTTTGAGAAGACTCAATATTTAGATATGAGCAGTATAAAACACTCAAAACATAGTGTAACACTCACTCAGTTTGGACATATTGTAGATAAAAAAAGTTTATATAAGATTATGGCATTAGTGATAGCTTTTATTGTTATGATAGGGATTGAACTTTTTATTACACAACAAAAAGTAGCGGAGATAACTCTTGCAAAAGAGGGGCTGTTTTCAAACTACAAACTAAAACCAACAATGTTTCAAAATAGAGCGATGTTAAAAAAATATAACACCATTCATAAGAAGCAGATGAAGATAAGAGAGTATAGTGGGGCTATTTTAGGTTTAAGATTACAATCGGAAAACAGATTAGTAAACTTAACACTCAAAGAGAAAGTTCTCGTTGCTAGTTTTAGTGGTTTAGTTAAAGGAAAGGAGAGTTATATTAAACAATCTCTTAAAAAGAGGAAGATAGCTTTTAAATCATCATTTAAAAATAAAATATTTAAAGTGGAGATCGCATTATGAATAGTGTAAATCCCCTCCATATCGCTCTTTTACTTTTAGTAGTTTTATCTTTTATCTCTTTTAAATTGATAGAGAGTAAGCAAGAGTTAGTAGATATAAAAAACTCCTATCAAGAGACCCACAAAGTTGCTTTAGAGTTGCGAGATTTAAAAAAAGTATATGCAGATAAAAAGAGATTAAAAAGGTCGCTTCAAAGAGTTTTAAAACTTCCATCACTTCGTCAAGCAGAGATAGTAAAAATAGATAAAAAGTCTGAGTTTATACTTAGTTCCAAGAGTATGGATAAAAAGGCTTTAAATAGTTTGATGGGTAAAATCTTAAATGGCAATTTTAATATTAAAATAGTGAAAATAAAAAGATTAAATGAGAAAAAAGTGAGTTTATATATGGAGATTAAATGGTAAGAAAAATATTTAACTTTTTTATATATCTTCTATTTTTTATAGCTGTATTGATCTATTTTGCCCCTAAAATAGGTTTATACTATTTAGCAGAACAGCAGATAAAACCTTTTGGTGTGATTATCTCTCAAGAGGAGATAAAGGATAATGGTTTTGCTTTATCTCTTCAAAATGCAAATATCTCTCTAAAGGGTGTAGATACCGCAAATATAGGTTATACTGATCTTAAACTCTTAGTGCTATATAACTCTTTGAATATTCAAAAGATAGAGTTATCATCGATGGCAGATTCATTTGCTCCTTTAAATATAGATAGTATTACTATTACACACTCTATCATAAATCCTCTGTTTATCACGGGAGAGGCTAAAGGTGGATTTGGAGAGGGAACTTTAAATATAGATATTTTAAAAAGAGTGGTGACTATCAAGCTCATACCCTCTAAAAATATGAAACAAAAATATAAAAGTACACTTCGTAACTTGAAGAAAAATAGCGATGGGGAGTATATTTATGAAAAAAATCTCTAATAAAACACTATTAAATATTGTTACAAAACTTCTTGTTCTTGCACTTATTGCTAAGGCACTCTCTTTAGCTCTATGGTACTATCTTCCAAATGATAGTGTAGAGCTTCAGGTAACAAATAGTTATCAGCCAAAATATCAAAGAGTTGATTTTAAAAATATGATAGAAAAAACAGATATACGCAAAAAAGAGCCTAAACACGAGAGAAAAAAAATGGTTGTTAAAAAAAGTGGTATCAGTATTACAAATATGATTTTAAAAGGTTTATATGGAACGAATGAAAAGGGTTTTGCTATTGTTGCACTTAAATCTGCTCCAAAGAAAACAACTATAATAAGTGTAGGGGAGATATATTCTGGATATACCCTCAAATATATAAATCCTGATGGCATTATTTTTGAAAAAGAGAGTAAAGAGTATATTTTAAATCTTTTAGTGGTCAAAAATAGTTCCTCGATACAAAAAGTTAAAAGAACAAAGTATAGTAAAAATGTAAACAAAGCTCTCAATATAGATACAAGTGATGAACCTCGTGAAGTTACTCGTGCAGATATAGCTTTTTATGCAAAAAATCCTAAACAGATCTGGAGAGATATCTCTATAAGAGAGGTTAAAGAGAGAGGGAAAATTATAGGTTTTAAAATAACAAAAATATCAAAAAAATCAAAATTTGCAACATTGGGTCTTAAACGAGGAGATTTAATCATTAAAGCAAATAATATTAAACTTACTTCCTATAGAGATGCGATAAAGCTTTATAATAATATAAACCAAATAGATACGATGCAGATTGTAGTTATAAGAGATCAACAAGAGAAGGAATTAATATATGACATTCATTAAATCGGTACTGTTATCAACAGTGTTAGTGGCTACTTTAAGTGCAAGAGAGCAGGTAAATGTAAATTTTTCAGATTTACAGATTAAAGATTTTATAAAGTTAATCTCTAAAGTGACAAGTAAAAATATTTTGATAAACCATAAGATTAATGGAACAGTCGATTTTGTGAGTACATCTCCTGTTTATGATGATGAGCTTATCGGTATTTTGATATCTGTTTTAGGATCAAAAGGTTTTACACTTATAAAAAAAGGTTCTATGTATGAGATAATACGTGCAACTGATGCGGCTAAACATAATGCACCTGTGGTAAAAAATGGTAAAAAAGTATCTGGTTCTTTGATGGTCACACACTCTATTAAAGTAAAAGATGAAAATGTTGATGTTGTTGCTGCAAAGGTACGTTATCTAATCTCTAAAACGGCAAAGCTTATGACGATGAAAGAGACAAATACTATTCTTATTACAGACTATCCTAAAAATATTGAAACAATTAAAAAAGTTATTCAAGATTTAAATAGTAGAAAAAAGATGATAGTAAGAGTTATCCCTATCAAACACGCAGAGATAAAAAAGCTTCAAACTCGTTTGGTAAATATATCTAAATCGATTTTTAATGAGAAGATAGCTACTCAAAAGATGCAAATTATTCTTGATGACAATATCAACGGTTTAATACTCGTTGGTCAAAAAGAGAATGTTAAAACTATCGAAGATTTGATACAAAAACTTGATAAAGAATCAACTGTAAATAGGGGTGTTGAGATATTTCATCTTAAAAACTCTGATGCAAAGGGTGTTTTAGCAAGTCTAAATGCTATTATCTCAAAACAGAAGTTTAAAGACCCAGCAATGAAACCAAACATCTCATCAAGTACAGAGATAAATGCTATTATCGCTATTGGTGAACCTAATGTTATTAAGGGTATTAAGATGATTATTGATGAACTTGATAAAGAGAAGTATCAGGTTTATGTAAAAGCTAAAATAGTTGAAATCAGTCAGCAAAAAGTTGATGAACTTGGTGTTAAATATGGATTTGGAGGGGGTGCTGCTAAAACATCTGCTGATGGTCTTTATGCTATGAGTGCAAATATCGGTACATTGGGTGATAGTGCATTGATGTTAGGTGCATCTGCAAAAAAATCTTTTGCACTTCTTGGAACACTTAACTTTTTAGAAACAAATGGTGCTTCAAAATCAGTTTCAAATCCCTCTATT
>JAYEGK010000186.1:0-2147 GCA_034716265.1 Campylobacterota bacterium | reverse complement strand
CTATCTTTATTTTTCCAAAACCCAAAGATTTTGCCATACCTATATTGTGATAAAATTTATCTTGATTATTGTGAAATGTCAGAGCAGAGACTAATGCTCCAATCTCTGCTTTTTTGAGATTATGAAATCTTACTTTACCACTAAATGTAAACTCATTAAACTTATTGCCATTGTAGTCACCAAGAGGAGTAAATGTAGTAGCAGAGTCTGTATCATCATCGGCTTTTATAAAATTTGGTTTTCCGTATCGTAATGGGTATCTTTTCCAGCCTGCTATTTTTGAAGTTTTATCCATCAATGTATTGTATTTATCATTTTGTACTTTACCATCATCTTTGCAGTTTTGCTGGATATACTCTGGATAAAAAGAAGGATTTGGGCTACCCAAGACAGTGTAGACCTCATCATAATCTTCTGGAGTTAAATCACACTTAAAATGGCTAAACTGCACTCTCCCTTTGAGAGCAAAGGTCTCTTTTTTAGATTTTTTATCATCCAATAGCTCTTCTTGTATTGTGCCAAAAATTGTTTGAGCTAAATCAAGCTTATGGTATCTTTTCTTATTTTTACCTCGTGTAACTATTTCCATAATTTGTTTTGTTGCACCATTTATAGTATAGCTATAGGCTAATTTAAAAAGTTGAGAAAGTCCAATATCTGTAACTACATTCCCATCTTTTTTATAAAAAATAGGTGTGCCTATATTGGGATCATAGTTATCCTTCCAAAAATTACCATCGATCGAGTCAGATTCAAAATAAACTTTTTTAAACTTATCTACTGCTTTTTCTATATCTTCAATAGTAGAAGCTTTATCACTATCAGCAAAAACAAACTCATTTTTTTTATTATCTATACCACCTGTTAAAACCAAATAGGCATTATTTTGACTTCCATTAATGGTAGCTACTCTTTTTTTACCTAAATATTTATCATTCCTATCATATAAATCTTTCATATCTTCTATAACAGAAACTCTACTGTAAGTTCCATTTTCTCTATATTTCTCTTGCGCTGTATCAAAGTCACAGTTTAATGTTCCAATACACTTTGTACCTATATCATACTCTATAGTTCTAGGCTTTCCATAGTCAATTATAATCCAATGGTTATTTTCATCTTTCTTTAAAAATCCACAACCATCAGCAGTCCCAACTAACTCTTTTCTATTTGTCATATCTCTAACAGAAGTAGTTTTAGAGTGGGTTTTGTTATCCATAGGTATCTTAGAAAAACTCAGTATCTCCAAAACACTCCGCACCATACCCTTAACACTCGTAGAGGGGATATAATACGCTCCATTATGGTTACAAAACTCTGTGGATGGATTGTCTCTATCATCACTATGGTTTCGTATAAACATAGGACTCTTAGCTGTAATCGTAATATCTATAGTTCCACTCTGACTATCTTCAAAGGGTATATCGTGACTTACCTGCTCTGCCCAATCAGGAAAAAATACCTTATCGCTTAGTGGTACGAAATTAAATGGTGCTGTTATCATTTTGATTCTCCTTTTACAAATCCTACAAATACTACTTTTTTAAGCTTTTTTACTTTCATACCTGCACATAAATCATCTTCTTTCGCTTTCCATATTTGAGCCATTTTTATCTTATAATTAAACTCTTTTATATCTGATAAATATATTTGAGTATCATCAAGAGGTGTATTTTCTATTTTATCTACTAACCAACTATTATTAACTTGTTTAATAGTTATAGAATCTTTACTATTATAAAAGTGAGCTTCGTATATAAAGCCATCTCTGACATCATTCGCGTCAATATCTTCACTTCTTGGAAATATATCTTTCTCTCTATCTATAGGACGATGTGAAAACTGTACATAGCCTTCATAGTCTTTGAGTTCATTAATGTATTGTATTATTTCTTTTTCATTTTTTTTCATGATTTACTCCAAGTTCCATTAAAAATCCCATGTCCTTTGGTAGTCATACCACCTAGAGGGAGCATACCATTACATATATCTTTTAAACTCTCTTCAAAAGCTTTTCTATAACCATCTTCTACACTCTTTTCAAGCAGTATCTCTATCTCATACTCTCTACTATCGGCTATAGTTTTCTCTTGAAATAATGCCCCATCTATCGCCCCACCTGTAAATCTATCTATGGCTACATGGTC
>JAYEGK010000185.1:0-2151 GCA_034716265.1 Campylobacterota bacterium | reverse complement strand
AGATCAACAGATACTATAAAGATGCTGAGGAGTCTCCTCTTTATTATAAAGATATAAATTCGATAGAGAGAGATTTCCCTTTTAGTTCACATAACAGAATATTTAAAAAAGATATTGCTAAAAAAATGATGAGCGAAAAAGCTTTCTCTATGTATGCTGGAGATAATAAAATAGTCTCCTTTATACCATTAAAAAATATAGAAGATAAAAAAGTTGTTGCTTATTTTAAAATCTACAGTGACAACAAACAGATAGAGGCTATATTTTTTTCTAGCAATATATTTAAAGCTCTAGTTGTTCTTTTAACTTTTATATTTCTCTATATCTTTCATAGAGCATATAAAAATCGATTAGTTTTAGAAACAACACAAAAAGAGCTTCAAGAGTTAAATCATAACTTAGAAAAAAAGATAGCAACTGAAATAGAAAAAAATAGAAAAAAAGATCAGCAACTAATAGAACACTCTCGACTTGCGCAGATGGGGGAGATGATAAGTATGATAGCACATCAGTGGAGACAACCTCTATCGGCTATCGCTGCTGTTGGTGTGCATATAGAGCTCCAAGCGATGCTGAATACTTTAGATAATAAAACAGTAATAATAGAAACAAAGAAGATAGCTGAATATGTACAACATCTCAGTACAACAATAGATGATTTTAGAAATTTTTTCAAAAAAGATAAAGAGCAAAAAGATATATCGATGGATGCAGTTGTTCATAGCTCTTTAAACATAATAGAAGCATCAATAAGTGATAAAGGAATAACTATTATAAAAGAGTTAAACTCAGATAAACTCTTTAAAAGTTATCCAAATGAGTTGAAGCAGGTTGTATTAAATCTCCTGAAAAATGCTGAAGATATTCTTATAGAAAAAGAGATGAAAAATCCAACCATAACTATTTGTACAGAAGATTTTAGTATCAGTGTAAGTGATAATGCTGGTGGAGTACCAGAGGAGATAATAACGAAGATATTTACCCCCTATTTCTCAACAAAGTTAGAAAAAAATGGGACAGGACTCGGACTCTATATGAGTAAAACTATTATAGAGGATCACTGTAAAGGAAGTTTAAGTGTGAAAAACGATGAGAGTGGTGCTGTGTTTACCATAAAACTTTAAGAGGGATTCGATGACACAAAAGATAAAACTAGCACATGGCAATGGTGGTCAAGAAAATAGTGAGCTTATAGAGGAACTATTTTATAAAGCATTTCAAAACGAAATACTTGAAAAAAGTGAAGATGCAGCAGTTATAGAGGATGGTAAACTTGCTTTTTCAACCGATAGCTTTACAGTTTCACCTCTATTTTTTGCAGGTGCAGATATTGGTAAACTTGCTATCTGTGGAACTTGTAACGATTTGGCGATGATGGGAGCAAAACCAAAATATCTTACATCTAGTTTTATCATTGAGGAGGGTTTTAGTGTAGATGAGTTAAAAACTATCGTAAACTCTATGAAAAAAGAGCTTGAGATAAATGGTGCTATAATTGTCAGTGGTGATACAAAAGTTGTACCAAAAGGGAGTGTAGATAAAATTTTTATCAATACCACGGGTATTGGTGAGATCCAAAAAAGTTCTATTAGTGCAAACTCCATCAGTGATGAAGATGTTATCCTCCTATCTCGTGATATAGGTTGTCATGGGGCTACTATTTTTGCATCAAGAGAGGGTATAGAGCTAAGTAGTAAGTTATATAGTGATTGCTCTTCACTCTATCCAACTGTTCAAAAACTTATAGATGAGGGGGTGGAGATAACTGCTCTTAGAGATGCAACACGTGGTGGTCTTAGTGCTGTTTTAAATGAGTGGGCAACTCAATCAAATATCTGTATAGAGATTCAAGAAAAAGAGATAGCGATCTCTGATGAGGTTCGTGGACTTTGTGAAATACTTGGTTTTGATGCTATGGCATTAGCAAATGAGGGAACGTTTGTTTTAGCTGTAAAAAAAAGTTCCGTAGAAAAAGCTTTAACTGTTTTACAAAACTTCAACTCAAATGCTTCTATCATCGGTAAAGTAACAGATAGGTATCTGAAAAAAGTTATTTTAAGCTCTCCATGGGGTACTCAAAGATATTTAGATATGCCTAGTGGTGAGTTACTCCCTCGGATCTGTTAAAAATGCTCATAGATAAAAATTATA
>JAYEGK010000184.1:0-2165 GCA_034716265.1 Campylobacterota bacterium | reverse complement strand
GAGCAGGGCTTGTTCTTCGTGGTGTGGCACCTGTTATAAAAGATGGTAACTATTTAGGATCAGTGGAGTTTATGCAGGGTTTAAACTCTATAGTCAAATCAGCAAAGAAAAATCATCATTTTGAAACTATTATTCTTATGAAAAATAGCTATCTTTCCACAGCAACATCTTTAAAGTCAGCACTAAAAGTTGGGGAATATACTTTAGCTGTAAAAGAGAATATAATCAATAAAGATTTTATGAATGATCTAAAAAATATCGATATATCCAAAACAGAAGGTTATTTAATTACAGATAAGTACTTTATAGTTTCTGAACCAATTGTTGATTTTTCAAATAACATAGTTGGATATGCTGTTTCAGGAGATGAACTTTCACACATAAATGGAGTAATTGTAAAATCTGAAGAATCTCTTTTAAGACAAGTCTATATTATGGCACTTTTAGACATATTTATACTTGTATTTTTAGCATTAGTAATTAGAAGTGCTATCTCTAAACCTATTATAAACCTTGATAGAGTAGCTAAGGAATTAGCACAGGGTGATGCAGATCTTTCAAAAAGATTACCAGTTGCATCCAATGATGAACTAGGAAAGGCATTAAGTAGTTTAAATATATTTTTAGAAAAAGTTGAAATACTCTCTATCTCTCAACATGAAGAAGCTCGAAAAGTTGAACAAACAGCTACTGAGATTCAAATTAAAATGGATGAAAGTAAACTTCATCTTGCTTTAGCTGATCAGATGATTACAGGATCTATCGATAATGCAAGTAATCTTAAAGAGAGTATGCAGTCTAATATTGAGAATGTAAATGAAGTTAATAACTTGAATGAAGTGACAGCAAATGTTATAGATGAAGTAAACGAATCTACCAATGATATTATCGGTACAATGCATAGTATAACAGAGATGATCGGTGATTCGAGAAGTTCATCGGAGGAGCTTAGCTCCAATGTGCAAGATATATTTACAATTATTAGTTTAATTAAAGATATCTCAGATCAAACAAATTTACTTGCTCTTAATGCTGCTATTGAAGCTGCTCGTGCGGGTGAACATGGTCGTGGTTTTGCTGTTGTTGCTGATGAAGTTCGTAAACTTGCAGAGAGAACACAGAAGGCTACAAGTGAGATAGAGGTAAATATTAGTGTGTTAAAACAAAACTCTGTAAATATGGCTGAAAATAGTGAAAGTATTGAAAAATATGCGATCTCATCGGAGGAGCAGTTAGATACTTTTAAAACTACCCTTTCTAAATTAGTTTCGAATGCACAACAGATTAAAAAAGATAATACAAATATAGGACATGAACTTTTTGCAAATATGGCAAAATTAGACCATATAGTATATAAAAACTATACCTATTCATCAGTTTTTAAAGGACAATTAGATTTAAAACTTGGTGATCATACCGCTTGTGATCTTGGAAAATGGTATGTAGGTGAGGGTAAAAAAGAGTTTGGTAACAATAGTGAGTATCAAAAAATAAAAGAACCACATCATAAAGTTCATGAAAATATTGCTCAAGTTGTAAAATTGATGGATAAAAATGGTTTACAAAATAGTGATGAAATTATTCAACTCTTTAAAGAGTCGGAGATAGCATCAAAAGAGTTATTTAATCGTTTAGACAATATTGTTAAATAGATGTAACTTTAAACACTTAACTCTTTGTTAGTTTAGTTTTACTAGAATATCCCTTTTAATTAAGGGATACATATAATATGAAAAATCTTCTCTCTCTCCTAGGATCGATGCAGACTATGGTTGTTTTGATGTCTATCTTCGCTTTTGCTTCTGGATATGCTACTTTTATAGAAAATGATTACGGAATTATTACCGCAAAAGCAGATGTTTATAATGCTTTATGGTTTGAAATTTTATTAACTCTTTTAACACTTAATCTCATTTTTAATATATACAGATACAAGATGTTTACACTAAATAAAGCACCTCTCTTTATCTTTCATATCGCATTTGTTATTATCATAATAGGTGCAGCGATAACACGTTATATCGGTTTTGAGGGTTCTATGCAGATTCGTGAAGGCTTCTCCTCCTCTGTTATGACAAGTACAGATACTTACTTTATGGTTGATGCGACTGTTGGTAATGAAAAAGTTTCCTCATCTGAATCTGTTTATCTTTCTAAGAGAAGTT
>JAYEGK010000183.1:0-2196 GCA_034716265.1 Campylobacterota bacterium | reverse complement strand
ATACAGATATAAATAGTAGCATATCAACTGTTATAGAACTTTTCTCAAACAATCCTGAATCTACAGGTATTTTAATTACAAAAAATTCTCAATATTATGGTTTTTTATCTGCAAAAGCTATCATAAATATTATGAATGAGAACAATCTTCTCCAAGCAAGAGACCAAAATCCACTCACAAAACTTCCTGGAAATAGAATGATAGAGAAGTATATTTCACAGGTATCAAATTGCAACTGTTCACATCTCTTGTGTTATTTTGATTTAGATAATTTTAAAGCTTTTAATGATGTGTATGGTTTTAGAAATGGAGATAGAGTGATTCAACTTTTTGCAGATTTACTCCGTAAAGAATTTTCTAGTGATGTTTTTAAAGCACATATTGGAGGGGATGACTTTTTTGCTGCATTTAAAAGTGAGGATGAGTTAAATACAGATAAACTTTTAAAAGAAATAAGTAAACTTATAGATAAATTTGCTAACAGTGTAAAAGAATTTTACTCTATTGATGATAAGAAAAAAGGGTATATATCGACAAAAGATAGAGATGGAAATTCCAAAAAATTCCCACTATTAACAGTGAGTGTTTCTATTGTTAATATTCCTAAACTATTACAAAATCTCTCTGAAGAGAGTATCAATATAATCTTATCAAAACAGAAAAAGGTCGCTAAAAATGAGTCAAGTAAAATAGCGATTAGCTCTATGTTATGAGATTAAAACGTAAAATTATCAACTTGTTTGATGATAGTTCTATTTATAATGTAAAACGTGTTGTCTCCATAGATAATGAGGAGGATTTAAATCTTTTTTGGGACTATTTACAAAATTCAAGTAACGACACGTATGAGTTAATAGATGCTTTCATAACACATTTTTATAATTTTGCATTGTCATATATTTGTATGAAAGATTCTGAATTTTTTGAGATTATTTTAGAAGAGAGTGATAAGAATCTCTACTTTACACTTTGGAATAAAAAAATAGCTCTTCTTTTTCAACAACATATTCAAGATACTACTCTTACACATCTTGCCAAGAACAATCGCATTAGTATAAAACTCAAAAAAACAGAACTCAAACAGAGTAAGAAAGAGATAGATTTAATTCATACAAATCGTGAAAATAAACTGATAAGTTCTACTAATAGCAGTAAAATAGTTTCTTTAAAACCCTATGATTTTATAGATAGTGAAGATCTGTCTGAACTCTTAAAACTTAATGAAGATATGCAAGAACTGATTTTTATACATAAAAAATATGGATTTGATGAAAGTAGTTTTATATCACTTAGATCAATCATATCTATGTTTTGTTTAACACTACGCTACTACAATCAACTCTCCCCAATCTCTACAGTTTTAACAAATTTTTCAAATCTATTAAATACAAACAAAAATGAATTTCTTAAGTTGCATAGAGATGAACTTGAACTTATTCATGGATTTATAAATAATATAGATACATGGTTAAAAACACTTTTTATAAAAGGTGGTGCAGATATCTATTTTATGGATAACTCTATTAATGCAGATTTTCAAATGATTTCACAAATAATAGATCCAGTAACTCTTGAAGAAGAGGGAGCATTAGATGATATATTTGATTTTTAGTAACCATTTAAGTTGCTTTATAGTAATATATTCAATTATAATTTAAGAGGTGAACTAATGGCAACAGTAGGAATGAGCGATATTAAAAAAGGTGTACGTCTAATAGTAGGTGAAGTACCATATAAAATTGTTGAGTTTCAACATGTTAAACCAGGTAAGGGTGCGGCATTTGTACGTATGAAGATGAAGAGTTTTTTAAATGGTAAAGTAGTTGAAAAAACTGTTCATGCTGGGGATAAATTTGAGGTTCCTACGATTGAGTATAAAACTATGCAGTATCTTTATGATGATGGTGAGATGTACCAGTTTATGGACAATGAAACTTACGACCAGATAGGTCTTGGGTATGATCAATGTGATGAAGCTTCAAAATGGTTTAAAGATGGAATCAATGTTGAGATAATTTTCTTTAAAAATCAAGCTATTTCCGTTCAAGCCCCTGAGTTTATGGAACTTATCGTAACAGATACTCCTCCAAACTTCAAAGGCGATACTTCAAGTGGAAGTAAAAAACCAGCAACTCTTGAAACAGGTGCTGTTGTTCAAGTTCCTTACCATGTACTTGTGGATGATTTAGTAAAAGT
>JAYEGK010000182.1:0-2221 GCA_034716265.1 Campylobacterota bacterium | reverse complement strand
GGTCAAATTATTATTATGCTATTTGTAGATGCGATAATCATATTATCTTTAATATTTATCTTTAGAAGATATATTACACAACCTGTTGAAACTCTAAAAAATGGAATTATCTCTATAGAGAAAAAACTTCTCAATAACGATAAAGATTTTTCAGATAAAGATAAAATCAATTTAGAACAAAACGATGAACTTGGTCAGATATCAAATGCGATAGATACTATGATAGATAGTCTTGGAACACTTTTAACAAAAGTAGATAGTGAGATGGAGATGGTAAAAAAGATAGAATCGGAAGTATCTCAAAAATCTAAAGAGAGTGGATTTCTTTTAAGTATGACCACAACTATGACAGATGGTATAAACGATAGTGTTCAAAATATTCAAAATTCGTTTCACCTCGTTTCAGATGAACTAAAAACTATTAATGAATTAAATGATGATGCTAGTGAAAATTCTCAAAATGTATTACAAAACACACAAAAGATGGAACACTCTTTAGATCAGATGGTTACCTCTATTAATGATTCAAGAAACTCATCTGATGAACTTAACAAAAGTGTTGATGAGATAAATAGTGTAATAGAGTTAATTAAAGATATATCAGAGCAAACAAATCTACTTGCTTTAAATGCAGCTATTGAAGCAGCTCGTGCAGGTGAACATGGACGTGGATTTGCTGTTGTAGCTGATGAAGTTAGAAAATTAGCAGAAAGAACACAAAAAGCAACAACAGAGGTTGAGATAAATATAAATATACTCAAACAAAATTCAGTCAATATAGTAGATAGTAGTGAACTGATGGAAAACTTAGCACACTCAACAACAGATGTACTTTTTAATTTTAAATCAAGTATAGAAAACCTCTCCTCAAATGCTCTCCATATAAGAGAGAAAAATAGTTATGTTACAGATGAAATATATGCGAATATTTTAAAACTAGACCATATTATTTTTAAATCACAAGGTTACTCTACACTCTTTACAAAAAACCATACTCATCAACTCGCTACAGATAGAGAGTGTAAATTAGGAAAATGGTTAGAGAGTGATGGTAAAAAACACTTTTCTACTAAACCTGAGTATACGCAACTTAAAAAGCCTCACAAAATGGTACATGACTCCCTAATAAAAGCAACAGATTTATCGATGTCAGCTGATCAGATTACAAATCATGAGGATGAGTTATTTCACCACTTAAGAGATGTTGAAACAGCAACAAAGGAGCTATTTTCACTTCTTGACAAAATGGTCAAACCATCGTGAAATATTTACTACTTCTTCTCTTTTCAATAACAACTCTCCTCGCACGCTCAGAGGATACTTGTTACTCTGTCCAAGTAAAAAGTTTTTATCTCAAACATAACTCATCTTACGATTTTCATAGACAGCACTATCCATCTTCATGTAAACTTATGAAACTATCTTCTATGTATGCTGTACGGTGTGGTTGTTTTTATAACTATAATCAAGCTCAAAATCATCTCGATAAACTTTCAGAGATATATTATGATGCGATTATAGTCAATACATATCGTTATAGGTTTGGAACTGATCAGCAGATAGAGGAGAGGTCACAACAACCGTTACCACAGAAAAAAAGGTATAAAAAAGAGGCTCTCTATGAACATGGTTCTTTTGAACAAAGATATAATGATATAGAACTTGAAGAGAGTGATACAAGAGAAGAGGTAGATTATCATCAAGAACGTTCCTTTGATAATGACTTTGAAGAGAGTGATGATTTAAGTGAATATGGATATGAATAATCCTTTAAAGAGATACCTAAATTTTAAGAGAGACAAATAATGGCACTAATAGATTTACAAAATATTTCAAAACACTACTCTGCTCAAAAAATTCTTACTGAAGTAAATTTTCATATTGATGAAGGTGAACGAATTGTAGTTATTGGTAAAAATGGTAGTGGAAAATCTACCCTTATGAAGATAATAGATGGTTCACTTGATGCAGATGGTGGAAGACGAATTACAAAAAATGATTTAGAGATAAAGATGCTCCAACAGCGTCCCTCTTTTGAAGAGGGTCACTCTGTTAGAGAAGCTGTTGAAGCGGGTTTAAGTGAGTTAAATAGTGCTAAAAAAAGATATAATGAAATTTATAAAATTGAAAATTGCTATTCTCCAAAACATTATGATATTATTATTGATACAACTGGACTTTCTGAAAAACAAGTATTAAAAGAAACATTAAAAGAAATTAA
>JAYEGK010000181.1:0-2238 GCA_034716265.1 Campylobacterota bacterium | reverse complement strand
GAGGAAGAGGATAATGCCAAAAGCAACATTTGAAGAGCAAGAAAGAGTAATAGATAGTGTAAAAAAGGTAGTATTACTGCTACTACTATACACAACCACTTTAATAGCAACAGATGATATTACAGTATCAGATAACTATATATCTACACTGAAACAGAAACAGTTTAATTACGATTATGAAAAAAATAGTGAGCAATCCTCTCTTTTAGAAAATTCTTGGATAGCTCCTTTAAATTTGAGTTATTCCTATTCAAAAACTAATCCTTATGGAGATGTTCAGATAAATCAGATGGGGGCTATAACGATAGACCAGCCTATTTTTCAAAGTGGTGGTATCTATTATGGTATTAAATATGCTCAAGCTACGAAAAAATATAGTGATTATAGTGTTGATGTAGCGAAATTAAAAATGATAAAAGATACTATCGCTTTACTTATGCAGATAAAACAGTCAGAGTTTCGTATAGAGCGTCAAAAGTTGCAGATAGAAAACTCTGAGATAAATTTAGCACAAAAAAAAGAGCAGTATCTGAGTGGACAACTTGATTCTGGCTTTTTAGATACCGCTATTATAGAGAGAAACTTTAAGACTCAAGCCCTCTATGATATGCAAACATCAAAGGAACGTTTAGTAAGTAACTTTACAACGATGAGTGACCTCTCCTATAAAGAGCTTACTATTCCTCATTTAGAGCTTTTAAGTAAAGAGCAGTTTTTAAAATATAATATCTCTCTTAAAATGGCAAAAGCGAAGCTAAAGAGAGATAATCTCAATCAAGATGTAACTTTTGCAAAATATCTTCCTCGTGTAACTCTTACAGGTGGCTATTACTGGACAAAGAATGAAAATCGAACGATGAAAATAGGAGCTAGTGAGAGGGACTATTATAACTATGGATTTAGAGTAAATATGCCTATAAATATTAATAGTTTTCAAGATATAGAGGTTAGTAAGATAGAGTTTATGAAATCTGCACTGCTTAAAGAGGATAGAGTGCTTACACTCAACTCTATGTTTGAGCAGGTGATGCAAAATATATCAAATTTTGAAAAAAAGCAGATTTTGAGTTTAGAAAATATAGAGTTATACTCTAAACTTTTAAAAGATACAAAAAAACTTTTCAATGCTGGATATAAAACACAATATGATGTAGATACACTTCAAAACTCTTTAAAAATATCGGAGTTAGATTCAAAAATATTTGAGATAGATAAACAGTTAGAGCTTTTAACACTCTATGAGATCTATGTAAATGATGGGAGTAAGAGATGAAATTTAGTAAATATATGACAGAGTGGCTATATGGTGAAGATGGGTATTATGCTACATATAAAAATATTGGAAAGAGTGGAGATTTTTATACAGCAGTAAGTACAAGTAAGTTTTTTGGTGGGAGTGTTGCCAAACATATCATCTCTTTAGTAGATGAGGGATTTTTAGAGAAAGATGCTACTATCTGTGAAATAGGAGCGCATCATGGCTATTTTTTGGCTGATGTTGTTGAGTTTATCTATACTCTACGACCAGAACTTCTTTCTACTTTTAATTTTGTAGTTATAGAGAGATTTGATGATTTACAGGAGCATCAAAATAGATATTTTGAGGAGTCCTTTGGTGATGTTGTGAGATTGACACACTATAAATCATTAAGCGAACTTCGAACTAAAAATGCTTTTTTTATAGCAAATGAGATATTTGATGCATTTCCTTGTGAGCTTTACTATAAAGGTAAAACAGGTCGTGTTGATGCTCACAGTGTAGAGTTTGACCTAGAAGATGAGTGGGTAAAGAGTAAAGCTGATAAATATTTTAAAGATAGAGGAGAGATAGCTATCGGTTATGAGGAGTTTGCTTTAGAGATGGCAAACTCTTGTGATAAGTTTGAGTTTATGACATTTGATTATGGTGAGATGTCCGCTCGTCCTGACTTCTCTTTGCGTATCTACTCCAAACATAATGTTACTCCATTTTTTGATGAAAATATAAAGAGAGAGGAGCTTTTTGCAAAGAGTGATATAACATATGATGTTACTTTTGCTCATGTGAAAGATGCTTATGAAGAGGTTGGAGTAGAGTTTGTAGAACTCAAAGCTCAGATGGTAGCTTTGATAGATATGGGTATATTAGATCTTTTAGAGATGCTTAAAGACAAAGCAGGGGATAAGATATATAAGCAAGAGTTAGAAAAAGTAAAAATGCTTATACTTCCAGACTTTTTAGGGGAACGTTTTAAGATG
>JAYEGK010000180.1:0-2260 GCA_034716265.1 Campylobacterota bacterium | reverse complement strand
TAATGCTTTTATAAGAAACTCCAATCTACTCTTTTCATCATAGGCAAAATCCTTAACTCTCTTCTCTATAACAGTTAGTATCTCTATACGTTGAGAGAGATACTTTGCTTTCTCTTTGGGATTACTACTAGAAGATGCTAAAAACCCATAGGCAAGTAGTTTTAGGCGTTGTGGTTCAAAACTAATACGACGCTCAGAACTAGCTGGAACTGTTTTTAATTTGGATGTAACTGTAATCAACTCTCGAAATGCTTTTGTCGCAAGGGTAGGCTGTTGCAATTTTAATAGACTATATCCATATCCCAATAATGCTTTAGCACGATTTATCCCTTTTAAACTCTCATCTTTCAATATTTTTTTATAGAGTGTTATCGCTCTTTTATAGGAAGTTGCATACATATTGTAAAAAGCAGTTTGCTGTGTAAAGGCTAAACTATCTTTCATCTCAAGCTCTTGAGCCAACTTCAATGCAACTTCTCCCTCTTTAGCTGCATCGATAAAATTATTATAATAAAAAAGTGATCGCGCAAAATGCCATCGAAATAGTGCTTCATTCTGCTTAGTAAGAAATGGTATAGGGGTACGCTTTGCAAAGAAATCGGTTGCCATAGAGTAGTTGCCTACACCAAAGTGAAGTTGTCCAAGATTTTCCAATACAGAAGCTTTAAGACGTTGGTTATCGTAAGCTTGATCTAAAGTTAACATATACTGATAGTGTGCTTTTTTATAAAGTTCTCTATCATAGTTGTAGTTTTTTTGACTCACTAATAGTTGACGATGATAGATATACCCTAGCAATAAATTCTTTAATGCTGGTGTTAATCCTACAGGTTGTAATCCTTCAAGTAATAAAGTAACTTTTTTAAGGGTCTCTTCTGATTCTTCTGGATCTGCTATGAGTAGTTGTAGAGCCTTGACAAAGTCGATATTGTCTTTAAGAAGATTATCTCTTTTTAAAACCTCAAAGGACTTTTTAATACGCTTTTTTAATCTATCATCATCACTTGTAAGACCAAGAACAACAAAAGTATAAAGTGCTTCTAGGTCATTTGTTTGGCGAATAGCACTGTAAAATGTATTAGCCGCACCATTAATATTATCATTATTTAAAATACCGTATGCTTTATTGATAGTTATAATAGAATACTGCTGTGCAATATCATAAAACCCCACCTTTTTATTATCGGAAATTGTAAGCCAATGACGTGATAAAAGCTCCATAAACTTATATTCACCCGCAGACTTTAAAAGTAAAATCGCACGTTTATGAGTAGCATGACGAATAAGTGGATCTGAGATTTTTTTTAAACTTTTCATAAGTTTAGAAAAAATTTGACGTTTTTTTGATTCCTTTTTTTCTATTATCATATTGATAATAGCCAACTCATTTATAAAAAGATCTCCATTTTTTTGATTATGTTGATTGTTGATTTCTGAGATGATAAGTGGTACTCTTTTAAGTAAGTCTGGCTCAACTACAGATAATTGATGTAAATACTCAAAAGTATAATAAAGGCGAGATTCCGATTGTATAAAACTATTTTGACTCGCATCAAGGAGTTGTGCTAACAATAGTTTAGGCCTCTCTTTTAACAGTTTACGACTCAGTTCAACCGCTAGATAATAGGCTATTGGAATCAACTCCTTTTTATATTGCCAAACTTCATTTAATCGCTTTAATGCAGAGTCCTCTTTTTTGAGTAGAGTATCGATCCAAGCATTAAATATCGCTCCACCACTGGCACGATGTTGCATCAATAACTGTTTACGCTTTTGCTCTAACTCTAGCTTAAAAGTTCTTCTTATTGTACCTTGTGGCTGTTTAATTGCCTTTGATTTTAGTTTGAGAAAAATAGCTAGATTGTAATAGAACCCCGCCAAAGATTCTTCGCCATTGTGTTTATAAAGTGCTTCGATCTTTTTTACAAAAAAATCTGCTGCACTAAATTCACCTATCTCAAGATGGTTACTCAGTTGACGTTCGAGTAGGGATATTTTTTCTGTTGAGTTGCTATTTTGAGAGTAAAATCTAAACTGTAAGGCATTAAGTAAAAGCAGTCGATCTTCATAACTTTTACTATTTTGATGCGCTTCAATAATCTGTTCTTTACTCCATTGTGAAGGAACTCTTCCAGATAATGCCATACGGTAGATATCTAAAGAGCCCTCATAAGCACAGGTAAGATAAAGGTATTTCGAAGTAGGCATAGGAAAATTACAGTTTTGCTCCACTGAAGTAAGTTGTTCTGGTAGTATCGGT
>JAYEGK010000179.1:0-2264 GCA_034716265.1 Campylobacterota bacterium | reverse complement strand
CAACATTAACAAGAAAATATGTAGATATTATAGCTCCTTATCATGTAAAACTTTTAGATACAAGAAAAACTCGTCCAATGTTAAGAGTATTTGAAAAATATTCAACAAGAGTGGGGGGTGCGGTAAATCATAGAATGGGTTTAGACGATTCTTTGATGATAAAAGATACGCATCTAAAAACTATTGAAAATTTAGAGGGATATATAATAAAAGCACGTCAAAAAATCCCTTTTACAGCTAAGATAGAGATAGAAGCAGAAACTTTAGAGATTGCCAAAAAAGCGATGAGTGCAAAATGTGACATAGTGATGTGTGATAATATGACACCACTGCAGATAAAAGAGGTTGTAGCGTATAGAGATTATAACTATCCTCATATTTTATTAGAAGCTAGTGGAAACATCTCTTTAGAAACGATAGAATCTTATGCTAAAAGTGGTGTAGATGCTATTAGTAGTGGTTCTCTTATTCATCAAGCTAATTGGATCGATCTGTCTATGAAAATGGATTAGGGAAGATATTTTCGGATAACTAAATGGCAGACGATGCAGAAAAAACAGAAGAACCCACCCCCAAAAAGATAGAGGATGCCAGAAAAGAGGGTAATGTTCCGAAATCTCAAGATGCTTCGGGAGTTATTACTCTCTTTGTAGCAATTCTTTCTCTCTTAATGCTTTTCTCCTATATGGCGGAGCATGTAGTTACTCTCTTTAAATATTACTTCTCTTTAATCGGTAGAGATGTAGATAAAGCTTCTCTAATTGATATTGCTGTTGTAACAATGAAAGAGTTTCTTCTTATTATTATGCCTTTAGCAATTGCTGTTGCTGTTGCAGGTGTTGTTGCTGGATTTGCACAGTTTGGTTTTTTATTTACTACAAAAGCGATAGTACCAGATTTCAAAAAAATAGATCCGATTAAAGGTATCAAAAATTTAGTTTCTTTGAAAAAATTAATAGAGGGGATTAAGATAACATTTAAGTCCCATGTTACACTGGGTGTTGGATTTATATTTTTCTTTTACTTTATTCAAGAGTTACCTACTGTTGCACTATTTAGTTTAGGAGATCAACTTGATTGGTTGGTTGATAAGATGATCATTATTGCATTTGTTATGTTGTTGATAATATTTGTTTTTGCAGTTATAGATATAATAATAGTAAGAAAACAGTATTTCGATGGTCTTAAAATGTCTAAGCAAGAGGTTAAGGATGAGATGAAAAATATGGAGGGAGATCCTCTTATCAAAGCTAAAATTCGTCAAATTCAGATGCAAGCTTCACGAAAAAGAATGATGGCTGAAGTTCCAAATGCTGATGTTGTTATCACAAATCCTACCCATTATGCCGTAGCAGTAAAATATGATGAGGAGAGATCTCATGCACCGATCGTTATCGCAAAAGGGGTGGATAATATAGCACAACAGATAAAAAAGGTGGCAAGAGAGGAAAACATTCATATTGTTCAAAATCCACCTTTAGCTCGTAGCTTATATAATGAGGTAGATTTAGAAAAACCTATACCAGAAGCACTCTTTGGGGCAGTAGCTGAAGTTTTAGCTTATGTCTATAAGATGAATAAAAAATAAAAATAGTATAATGATAGATAATGAATGAGATTTTAAAGAAAATAGAGAGTGCAAGGCATATAGAGATAGTTGTTGATACAGAGTTTTTATTTGTAGGAAGTGCACTGTATACATATATATTGACATTACATAAAAAAGTTTCTTTGGTTTGTAAATCTAGTGATATAGATTATAAATATTCGTTTCTTCCTTGGTTTGGAAAAATCAAAAAGAGCGATACTCCCTCTGCAGATTTGAGTTTAAAACTTAGTATTTCTACTCAAAATTTATATAACTATTTTGAAAAATCAGATATTAAAATCAATAAAAAGATGGCAACAGCCTTGTATGGTGGGATGCTAGATGAGTCAGATGGTTTTAGAAACAGTAAGATAGGAGCTCTATTTTTTGATACAACAAGTAGACTTATCAAATCTGGTGCAGATTATAGATTGTGTCAAAAATTTATAGTTGAGTTTACACCACTCTCTTTATTGAGATTAAAATCGATACTGTTGCATAATATGGTTTTGGTAAATAGTGCAAAAGTAGCACTATTTTTTATCTCAGATGAAGATTTACAATCGACAGGTTCAAATGTTAGAGAGGCTCAAAAAATAATAAAAGATGCTTTTGGGCTTCCCTATGTAGAGACAGCAATACTTCTCAATTCCGATATGGAAAATGAGATAATTAA
>JAYEGK010000178.1:0-2276 GCA_034716265.1 Campylobacterota bacterium | reverse complement strand
GAGCTTTTATGTGAAAATATATCGATTATAAAGGGTGGTAATCTCATAGAAAATGGTAAAATGTCAGAAGTGTTACAAAATCCTCAAAATGAATATACAAAAATACTTATAGAATCAAATTTTGCGAATAGGAAATTTAGACAATGAAAATTATAAAATATATATTTTTAACACTTTTTATAGTAGGACTACTCTCCCCATTTGCGCTAATAGGTTACTATCTTAATCAGTTTAAATATGATATATCGGAGTTAGTTGATTATAAACCATCGATATCAACAGTGATTTATGATAAAAATGGTGAAAAGATAGCAAATGTTTTTGATAAAAAACATAGGTTCTATGCCCCTTTCCATGAGATACCTCCACGAGCTATTGAAGCACTTGTTGCGATAGAAGATACAACATTTTTTGAACATCCTGGAATAAATATAGATGCGATATTTCGTGCAGCTATTAAAGTTATTCGTGCAGGTAAAGCGGTAGAGGGTGCAAGTACAATCACACAACAACTTGTAAAAAATAAACTTTTAACTCGTGAGAAAAAACTTTCACGTAAAATAAAAGAAGCGATTTTTGCTATAAAACTAGAGCAGGTTCTTACAAAAGAGCAGATTTTAGAGAGATACTTAAATGAGATATATTTTGGTCATGGATACTATGGGATTAAAACAGCAGCAGATGGCTATTTTCATAAGAAACTCAATGATTTAACACTTAAAGAGATGGCAATTTTAGTAGGTCTTCCAAAAGCTCCAAGCACATATGCTCCTACAAAAAATTATGATATCTCTATGGGAAGAGCTAATAGAGTTATCAAAAGAATGTATGTTTTAGGTTGGATAGATGATGCAACTTATGAAAAATCATTAGCTGAAAATCCAAAGGTATTTGATGATACCTTAACTAAAAACAAAGCTCCTTTTATTGTTGATGAGGTAGCTCGGATAGTAAAATCTCAAGGGATAAAAGATTTTAAAACGGGTGGATACTCTATCTATACAACAATAGACCTAAGACTTCAAAATGCAGCAAGAGAGTCTTTAGCACATGCATACTCTTTATCTTTAAAAAGAATAGAGGGTTATGATAAAAAAGCATTTAAAAAAGCTAAAAAAAGATCAAAAAAAGCTGTTTTTATAGATACAAATACATCTCAGATGAATGGTTCTTTAGTAAGTGTTGATTCTAAAACAGGAAATATTTTAGCACTTGTTGGAAGTGTTGATTATAAGAAAAGTTCCTTTAACCGTGCTACTCAGGGAAAACGACAACCTGGTTCCGCTTTTAAACCATTTATCTATCAAGTTGCAGTAGATTTAGGCTATTCTGGTGCAACAGAACTTATCGATATTGCTAAAACATATAAGTATAAAAAAGATGGTGAAGAGAAAAAATGGCAACCTAGAAACTACTCTAAAAACTATAAGGGTCTTATTACATTGAGAGAAGCATTGATTCACTCTAGTAACTTGGCAACTATCAATTTAGTAAATGAGATAGGTTTAAGAGCACTATTAAAAGAGTTTAAAAAGTTTGGTATTAAAGATATTCCTCATGATCTCTCTATATCATTGGGAACGATGACTATCTCTCCTTTAGAGTTAGCAAAATATTATACATCCTTTGCTAATAAAGGTATACAGACAGAAACAAGCCTTATTTTAAATATAGAACAGAAATCACAAACTGTATATGAGAAAGGGGAGAGTGTTACTAGAGAGATAACAACACCAGCACAAGCTTATATTATGACTACAATTTTAAGAGATGTTGTAAATCGTGGTACTGGTATTCGAGCGAGAGTAAAAGGGATAGATTTAGCTGGAAAAACAGGAACAACAAACAATAATATAGATGGTTGGTTTGCTGGATACTCCCCTACAATAGAGACTATAGTATGGTTTGGAAATGATGATAACTCTCCTATGCATAAAAAAGAGACAGGTGGTAGGATATCTGGACCTGCTTTTTCAAAATATTATGAGAATGTATTAAAACTCTACCCTCAAATACAGAGAAGATTTACAAAACCTAAAGGAATTATTGAAGTTGAGGTTGGAAGAAGAAAGGAGTTTTTTAGTAATATATCAAAACCACCAAGAGTAGAGGTAAGCGATCCTCAAGGTGAGTTACTTTTTTAAGTGTCAAGTTTCTGGTCAATTTAAGTCACTTGATGGTGCAAAAAATTATGCTAATATTAGATCTATTATTGATACCTCTCGAAAAAGAGGCTTAAATGAATTTGAATCTCTTGTTTCTGTAATACAGGGGAA
>JAYEGK010000177.1:0-11474 GCA_034716265.1 Campylobacterota bacterium | reverse complement strand
CTACCTCCACATCGTTAAGGTGGCAGAAGTAAATTACGAACTGACCCGATTTTAAGGGGATTGAAACCCTCTTACGACCAGCGTCTTTCTCCATAGCGTTATCATTACGAACTGACCCGATTTTAAGGGGATTGAAATTTGTTACAGGAGTAGAGTTATTGAAACTTTTTGCAGATGATGAAAAATTATTAATAGGGTGGGAGTAAGAATAACTTAATGCAATAGGAACTTTGGAGAGTTTCTAGGAAGCCTCACCCTTTAGGGTGGGGTTTACCGACCGAACGAAAAAGACCTGTCTTCATTTCTTTAAAATATTTTTTTGAATAGTAAGATAATAAAAGTCATTGCTTAATTCTAAAAGTTCTTTCTTAATATTTTTAAAATTAATATCCATATTTCCATGAGCTAGACTATTTCTAATATATCTTACTCTTGTTATGATATAAGCATATCTTTTAAAGAGTCCATCATCTCCCTTGTTTGACCAAGTGCGACTGATATTTAACATCTTTTTTGCTATCTCTTTTTCTATCTTTTTTGCTATCTTGTGATTTGGAAATAGTGGAACAATTTCTGAACTATCTTTTGCAAAAAGTGCTATAAAAAACTCTTTTGCATTTGAATAAAGTTTTGAAACATTTCCCTCTCCTACAAATGTAGTATATTCAGAAATATCTGAAGAAAACTTTTTAATAGATTCAATAAGGTATATGCTTGAGGCTTCATTTAAGAGAGTTATAGAGTTTAATACCAGTGATTTTTCAAGTAAGATATTTGAATATTGAAAGTTTCTTTCAAAAACTTTCATTGTTGATATATTGTCGATACTTAATAAAAGTTCTTCTACTTTTCCTAAAAGAGTATTCAATTTATAATCTCCAACACCAATATTTGAAATATATTTAATAGCCTCTTTAACAGGAGATGTTTCTCCATTGAAAATATTAAATGAATTTGCTAATATATGTTCACTTATTTTATTTAAGCTAATAAGTAGCTCTTCTATATAAATATTATCTGATTTAGTTGATAAAATAACAAATTTTGAATAGAATAGTTCTAAATTTAATTTCAAAATATTTATATCTGAAGAAATTTCATTTACTGGAGTATTCTCGGAATGATGTTGTATAGAAAGATTTTCAAACATCTTTAATATACTATTTTGCTTGTTATCAATTCTCATCAATATATCGTTGTTTATATTTGAAGAGGGACAACTGTTTTCATTCTCTTGATTTATTTTAACCCTTTTTACAAAGAGTGGATCCTCTTTAGTAGAAAGTTTTTCTCGCATATTCTCTAAAGAAGCTAAGCTTGTCAGATTTGAAGAAACTTCCAGAACAATTTTTTCTTGACAATAATCTACTGAAAAAGAATCCCCATCTTCTTCTACTAAAATCTCATCGACAACCTCTATATTACTTTTTGTTTTATTTGTTGAAAACAGAAATTTACTTTTTTCATCTTTAAATTGTAGTGTCATTTTATGCCTTTATTTTGTTGTTCTTATTCTTGTGAATTTGATTTTGTATTATCTCAGGATAGATAGTCAAATAGTGTCAAGTTATTGTAATTTACAAACAAAATTCAAAATTTTTCAAATAATCATATAGTTTACCTTTAAGACACTTTATAATTAAGTGCAAGTAAATGTATAGAAAATCTAATTAAATCTCTTCTACATACTTTAAAATTAGTTTTAAGTATATTCTATAAGTATATTTTCAAACAAACTAAATATAAAAAAGAAAAAAATTTAAAAAAAAGAAAACAGCAACAGTTTCGTTTTTTCTCTGTTGTTGTTCTTTTTAAAGAAACTTTTTAACTGTTTTTAGGCACTCTGTAAATCCCTGTATTACGGGACTAGGAGAAACTAAAGACGACTAATTTACCGTTAAAGACGACTAATTTACCGCTCTAATGACGACTAATTTACCGTTAAAGACGACTTTTAATAATTTTAAGTCGTCTTTATGATAAAATACATAAATTTTTATCTATAAAAAAGGTTAAAACAGATGGAAGAAAGTAATAAAAAATTAGTAGTAAAAAGTAATAGTTTGAATGCAATAACTTTGTATAAAACGCCAGTAGAGTTAAAAATATTTTCTAAATTAATTACAGAGATTAGAAATAGACCAGATTTGGATATTTATAGGCTACCAACTAAAGAATTAATAGAAGATATTAATTTTTTTAGAGATGGATATACAAAATTAAAAGAAATTGCTTATAGAATGTTTGGAGTGATAGAGAAACCTGTAAAAAAAGGATTTAGTTTATCTGTAATTTTTACAAATATTGAAACAGATGAAATTGGTTACTTGTCTTTCAAAATAAATACAGATATTAGACCTTATTTATTGGAATTAACTAGCAATTTTACAAGTTATTATTTAGAAAATGTAGCACGATTAAAAAGTTCTTATTCAATAAGAATTTATGAACTGTTAAAACAATATCAAAAGAAAGATTTAAGTGGTGGTTGGTGGAAGATAACCATTAAAGAATTAAGAAAAATCTTAAAAATAGAAGAAATCAAATACACTAGATATAATGACTTCAAAAGAAAAGTAATTATCCAAGCTCAAAAAGAGCTAGAAGAGAAAACAGATATAAAATTTACTTTTGAAGAGCATAAGGTAGGACGTAAGATTGAAAAATTAACTTTTCACATATCTAAAAATAAAAATGCTCCTAAAATAAATAAAACCAAAGAGAAAGATTTAGTACCAAAAAATGAGGATAATGAGTTATATAATTCACTATATACAGAATTAGGATTAGATGAAAATTTTATAGAAGAGATTTTCTCTAAGTATGATGATGAAAAAATTGAAAAAAACTTACAATACACTCTAAAAGAGATTGAAAAAGGGACTAAAATACCAAGTATAGGTGGATATTTTAGAACTGCTTTAAAAGTTGATTATGCCAATCAAAAGATGGTACTTGAGATGAAAAAAGCAGAAGAAGAGAAGATGAGAAAAGAGATTGAAGAGAATTTAAGAAAAGTGGAAGAAGAGAAGATAAAACAAAAAGCAACCTTAGAAAATTTGTTAAAAGAGTTTAGTGCATTAAAAGATAAAACAGTTATTGCATATATGCACGAGAATATAGAAAACATACGAGATTTTATACCATCATTTATAGAAAATAGAAAAAGTATATTAAAGTCTGCAAGAGTAGATGTAGAAGATTTTGAATCAGTAAAAGATGCTATCAACAACAACCATCTAATAGGTATGTTTTTTAGAAATTTTATCGCTGAAGAGGTACTTGATGAAAGTTATACAAAATTTGATCTATTTGCAAGAACAAGAGGTGTTGAAGTGATAAAAGAATTTGATGAATGGATAATAATTAATTGAAAATAAAGAAAAAAGAGGGAGCGTAAATAATTAAGTGTCAGATACCATTAGTAACACTTAATTACAACTCCACATACTCATCTCCAGTCTGCCTTTAAAAAAAATAGCTAATCAGAGAATATAAGCTATACTAACTATATGAAATATATTAAAATATCTATTGTGTTAAATAAAACAATAAAACCACCCTACTTTATAGGCTCACAAATAAGAGGAGCTTTTGGATATTCTCTAAAAGAGAGTAGCTGTATAAATCCATCTTTCAACTGTAAAGGTTGCTTCTGTACATCAACCTGTAACTACTATCAATTTTATGAAAAAGAAAATGTTACTCATAAATACCGTTTTGACTTTAAGCTTTCTGATGACAGGTATGCTTTTAATCTCTATCTTTTAGAAGAGAACAAATCTCATATTCCAAATATTCTAATCTCTTTAGAAAAAATGCTTACAGATTTTGGACTTGGAGATAGAAAAATAAAAGATGATGATTTTGTTATAACAGTAGAAGAGAATCAAAAGGAGTTTGTTGCAAAAGATATGAGTGGAAATATACGAATAACATTACAAACACCTCTACGTATTAAAAAAAATAATCGTTTTGTGAGAGATAACTCTTTAGAGTTGATAGATATTATAAAATCTATATATCAAAGAAGAGAAAAACTACTGGGAGGTTCTTACAGAACTCTTGATTTTGAAGCAAAATGGGAAACTACTTCAAAAGATTTAAAATATAAAGAACTTACAAGAAGAAGTAATCGTCAAAGAACCACGATGAATTTAGGGGGAATAACAGGGACATTAGAGGTTAAAAACCTTGATAAAGAGAGTTGTGATATTCTACAACTTGGGGAGATTATAGGTGTTGGTAAATCAACAGTATTTGGGCTAGGAAAAATTAAAATAGAGGATATGGGATGAGTAAGTATTTATATGGTGCAAGTGTTCAAGGGATTCAAGAGTTTATATTTGCAACAAATAAACTCCAAGAGATAGTAGGGGCTAGTGAGTTAGTAAAACAGATAGCCCAAGAGTTTGAAAAACACTATGAAGCAGATGAAGTTTTACTCAATGCAGCAGGAAATATCAAAGCGGTTTTTAACTCTAAAGAAAGATGTGAAGAGGTAGTTTTAGAGTTTTCTAAAATCATCCAACAAAAAGCCTATGGAATTACACTCTCTCAAGCAGTTGTAGAGTTTGATGGGAAATATACTCAAAAAGATATAGACTCTCTTGAGAAAAAACTTAAAATTCAAAGAAATAGACCCTCAATAATCTTAAATTTAAGCTCTAATATAATGAAACTAAACCCATCAACAGCAAAGCCTTTAGTGAATAAAGATAATGATAGAGCAACAGATCAAAAACTAAAAGCATATAAAGAGATAGAGAAAGATGAAACTTTTAAAGAGTTAAAAGATATCTCTAACTCTAAAAATAAATTAGCAGTAATACATATAGATGGCAATGGATTAGGAAAACTGATACCAAACCTAAAAATCCCACTAAGTGAGTTCTCGAAAAAGCTAGATGAAGCAACTCAGAAAGCTTTTGATGATGCTAAAGAGGGTAATAGAGTAAGAGAGATTATTTTAGGTGGTGATGATGTTACTGTTATCTGTGATGCCAATGATGCACTTCATTTTACAAAAGATTTTTTGAAAAACTTTGAAGAAGAGACAAAACAAAGATTTGATACACTTACAGCTTGTGCAGGTATTGCTTATTGCAATGAAAAATACCCTTTTCATTATGCAGTTGATTTAGCAGAAGCTCTTTGTGGTGTAGCTAAAAATCACTCTAACCGAGAACACTCCTCTCTCATGTTTCACAATATCCAAAGTTCAAATTATCAGAGTTGGGATAAGTTTATAGAAGATGAACTTACTATTAAAAATGATACTCAAACTATTAGATGTGATTTTGGAGCTTATTATTTGGATAAAGATAAAAAAGAGGAAGCAAATATATCAGACTTTATAAATACACTTGAAGCTTATAGATGTGATGGTAGCCCTATTAGTAGGCTTAGAAACTGGTTGAGTGAGCTTTATAAAAGTGATGTGAATGCAAATAACCTGCTAAAAAGAATTAATGCTATAGTTGAAGAAAAAGATAACTGGAACTGTAAGATAATGGATAAAAATCTAAAATATTTTAATAAAAATTTATCTAATGACACCCTTATCATTTCAAAAGATGGATTTACTAAAACTCCAATATATGACATACTTCAAATCCTATCAATCACAGATAAACCAAAGGATCTAAAATAATGACTTTAAAATATGAACTTCAATTTTTTGATTATTGGCACCTCGGTTCTGGTCTTAGCTCTGGAGCAAAACTAGATAGCTCTGTTATAAAAGATAATGATGGTTTACCCTATGCACCTGCTAAAACTATTAAAGGTTTAGTAAGAGAGATGGCAGAAGAGTTTGGAGATATAGAGTTTTTACATAGATGTTACTTTGCAAATGCAACCTTAGAAGAAAAGGAAAAAAAAGAGATAGTCTCAAATAATCTTCAAGATAATCTTTACGATGTAATCGCATCCACTAAAATAGAAGATGGTATAGCAGTTGATGATAGTCTTAGAGAGATAGAGATTACTCTACCTGTTAAACTGTATGGAGAGATTTTAGATATACCAACTCAAGATGATTGCAATAAGCTTGTCAAATCACTGAAATTGATAAAAAGAGTGGGATTGAACCGTAATCGTGGCTTGGGAAGATGTGAGTTTAAGGAGATAAGATGCGAGAGTTAGTATTTCAAGTAGAGTTTTTAAGCGATATAGTTTTACAAGCAAGTTCAAATACAGAGGGAAATATAGAACTCCTAGATTTTATCCCCGGTAGTAACTTCTTAGGAATGGTAGCCTATGAGTATGATAAATTTGAAAATAGTTTTGATATTTTTCATAATGGTAAAGTGAGATTTGGAGATGCTAATATAGTTTGTGATGATAAACAAACATACAAAATGCCATTATCATTTTTTCATGAGAAAAAGGATAAAGATAAAACACAAATTTCAAATCATCATCTTATAGAAGATTTTAGTATATATGAACAACTAAAACAGATACGAAATGGTTATATAACCAAAGATTTAGATATCGCTTATATAGACTATAACTACTCTCAAAAATCTGCCTATGACAAAGAAAATAGAAAAAGTAAAGATAGCCAGATGTATGGGTATAGTGCTATAAAACAAGGTACTACATGGCAATTTACTTTAAAATATGGGGACATATCAGAGAAAGAGTTAGAAAGAATCAAAAAAAACCTCATAGGAATAAAAAGATTAGGTAAATCAAAATCGGCACAATATGGAAAAGTAGAGATAACTCAAAAAGGAACTCAAGTCTCAGTTTCACAAAATAATAACTCATCACAAACTATACTCTATGCAAATAGTCGCATCTCCTTAGTAGATAAGGAGGGAAATCCCACTTATGACTTGAAATATCTTTGTGATGGTTTAGAGGATAAAAATATAGTTTATGAGAAAACACAACTCAGAAAATCATCTTTCACCCCATATAATGGAGCAAGACAAACAAAAGATTATGAGAGAGTTTGCATAAATAAGGGAAGCGTTCTAGTTTTAAAAGATTTAACAAAAGGGCAACTAGATAGTTTAGAAAATGGTGTTGGTGTTTATCTTAGTGAAGGGTTTGGAGATGTGATTCTCAATCCTAGTTTTTTATTTCAAAAAGAGTTTGGATTAAAAAAATCTGATAAGAAAAAAGATGAAGAGAGTAAACAAGAGATAAAAAGTACTCTATCACAATTTTTAAATAAAAAAGAGAATTTAAAAATAGAGAAGCTAAAGATATTAAATGAAGTAGATGCTTTTATCGATAAGAATAGAACACTGTATAAAAATATTAAAAGTTCTCAATGGGGCAAGATAAGAAGCATCTGTACAAGTGGAGAAGATAAGTATAAAGAGGAGATTAGAGAGTATCTCTCTCATGGTGTAAAAAAATGGGAAGATAAACAGATAGATACTCTCCTTCAAGATGAGTATAGTTTAGAGTTTATTCAACTTATCTCTATCCAACTTCCAAAGGTGGTAAAAAATGGAAACTAGACATATAGCTCACATAACCATAGAAGCAGAGACTCCCCTAAAAGTTGGAAGTAATGCAAGTGATTTTTTACAAGATAGCCCAATCCAAAAAGATTGGAATGTTTTACCTATGATACTTGGAACCTCTTTGGCAGGAGTGCTTAGAATAGATTTTGATAGTTCAAAAGTAAAAGATGTTTTTGGAGATGAGGATGGCTCTAAAGTCATTATATCAAATGCACTTCTTTTAGATGAAAATGAAAATGTTTCAGAGGGTTTACTTCTTAAAAAAACTCAATTTTTAAAGCTTTTTGACAACCTATCAATAAGAGAGCATACAGCTATTACAGAAAAGGGTGTAGCAAAAGATAACAGTAAGTTTGATGAAGAGGTACTATATAAAGGAAGTCGTTTTAAATTTAGTATAGAGCTTATAGAAAACGATACATCAACTTTTAAAGAGATACTCGACCTACTCTCAAGCTCCTCTTTTAGAATAGGTGGAGGTTCTACAAAAGGGTTTGGAAAAGTGAATGTGGTTGAGATAAAAACAGATAGTTTTGATATAAAAGATTATGAAAACTATTCAAGTTCCTTAAATCATAAACTTACCAAAACCTATAAAACACAAGAGACAACTTCTAAAGAGTACACAAAATATAGACTCAATATAACTCCAGAAGATTTTTTCATCTTTGGAAGTGGCTTTGGAGATAGTGATGCAGATGCAACACCTGTTTATGAGAAAGTCGTTGACTATGCTAACGCTACACTTAGTGACAAACAGATACTAATCCCAGCAAGTAGCATCAAAGGTGCTTTATCTCATAGAACAGTTTTTCATTACAATAAAATTAAAAAGTTATTTATTGGAGATGCTGAAGCAAAAGAAACTATAAAAGAGATATTTGGAGAAGCTAAAGATAGCAAAAATAATATTGCTGGAAGTAAAGGCAAAATTATCTTTAGTGACTGCTATCAAGCAACTAGAGATGAAACAAAAACCTTTGACCATGTAAGTATAGATCGCTTTACTGGTGGCGCTAGAGATGGTGCTTTATTTCAAGAAAAAACTATTGCTCAAAAAGATATGTATAGTATAGAGATACTTCTACATGTAGATATAAAAGATGATGAACTTCAAGCATTTGAAGAGGCATTAGTAGATATAACTACTGGAATGTTACCTTTAGGTGGCATGACTACAAAAGGTCATGGTGCTTTTATGGGTACTTTGCTTAAAAATGGAGAAATAGTATGAAAAAAAATGAAGATGAAATTATAAACTACATAAACAATCTAAAAGAGTATCAAGGTTATGTACAATTTTCTCATAGACCAATAGATAAAGCAAAAGATATATTTTACAACAATAAAACAGTAAAAGTAGATGATGAAGATGGTTTTATATATGAAGCTCATTTTTGTAATAATGTAGAATCTATATCTATAAAACAACTCAATGATTTTTGGATGATTTCAACAACAGATATACAAAAGATAAAAACTGAAGATACTCAAACATATCTAACAGATATAGAAAGTTTACAAAATATAAAAATGGCTCAAATATGGGAAGAGAGAGAAGATGAGTTTTGTGAAGGTATGAAAGTGAAAAAACTTCAAAAAGTAGTATTTGTTGGATTTGAGAAGGGAGAAACAAAATGATAACAGCACCATTTAATTTTGTACCACTAAGCGAAAAGGTATTTTTTCCACCATGGGCAGAAAATGTTAGTCACGATGTGCCATTTGAAGATGGAGAGAGTGGAGTTATAGATATAACTATTACTGCTAAAAGTCCTATTTTTATAAGAGATCATAGTAGTGATAAAAATAACCCATCTACTGAGTTTTGTAATCATAATGGACAATATTATATCCCAAGTAGTAGTGTTAAAGGTATGGTTAGAAATGTTTTAGAGATTATGAGTTTTTCTAAACTTAGTTTTTTTGATGATGATACTTATGCTGTTAGAGATCTCTCTGATTCTAACAATTTTTATATGAAAGAGATGAAAAAAGATACTTTTTGTGGTTGGCTTAAAAAAGATGGAGATAGATTTATCATAGAAGATTGTGGAAGTGCTGGAAGAGTTCAACATGAAGAGATAGATAAAATCTTCAAGATGGATTTTGCTGCAAAATTTAAAGCAGGAAAATTTGGTAATAAAGCTGATGATAAAACAGCACTTAAAAAATATGAGATGATTGAAAGTGATAGTTTTAGATATCCATTTAAACACAGCTCAACATCAACTGTAGGTGACAAAAGATATAGTTATGATGAATCTTCATCTTTAAAAGGTACTATCGTTCTAACAGGACAGCCAAGTGCTAGAGATGAGAGTAGAAAAATACCTAGTGGAAAGGTGTACGAGTTTGTGTTTTTTGATGTAAAAAGAGAGATAGAGGTAAGTGAAGATGTTATGAATAATTTTTTATTTGCTTACTTTGATAAGAGAACTACAGAACCAAAAGAATCCCCAGACTGGAGTTACTGGAAAGAGAAACTATATGATGGAAAAAAAATCCCTATATTTTTTCAAAAGAGTGGAAATCAAATAGCACACTTTGGTTTATCATACCTTTATAAGCTACCATACAAGCATAGTGTAAAAGATGGTTTAGGAGATATACATTTTGACAAACGACATGATTTAGCTCAAACAATATTTGGATATGCGGATGAAAAAGACTCTTTAAAAGGCAGAGTAAACTTTTCTCATTTTAAAGCTACTTCAAACCTAAAAGAGCTAGATGAAAAAACAGAAATATTAGGAACTCCGAGAGCTTCTTACTATCCAATCTATGTTAAACAACAAGATGGAAACCTTTTTACCACATTTATGGATAACTTTAGTATAGCAGGTTGGAAACGATACCCAATTCATAAAGGAAAGGGTACTAAAGAAACAGAAGATACAGGAAATGAAAATGTAGGGACTACTTTTAGACCTCTCAAAGATGGTGCTGTATTTAGTGGAAAATTAAGATATCACAACTTAAAAAAAGCAGAACTTGGAGCATTACTATCAGCTCTAACTTTTCATAACACACCAAACACTTTTCATAATATAGGTATGGCTAAATCTTTAGGATATGGGAAAATAACTATAAAAATTGATAGTGTTGATGATATGAAAACATATTTAAAAGAGTTTGAACTAGAAGTTACACAGCAGATAGAAGATTTTAAAGATACTCCTCAACTTAAAGAGCTTCTCTCAATGGCTAGTGAGCAAAACAATAGTGGAAACTCAGCACTAAAATATATGGAACTAGAGGAGTTTGCTAAAAATAAAACAGGAACAAAAGATTTTCTACGAAACTATACAGCTTTAAACAGTATCAAAACTATAGTATTGAATACTCTTATATCACAGGAAGATTTAAAACTTTTAGAGATAAAGCAAAGAGAACTAAAAGAGCAAGAAGAGCAAAGAAAAGAGCAAGAAAAACTAGACTTAGAGCAAAAAATGGCTTATGAAGAAGTTTCTAAAACAAATAATATTGATATTCTTCAAAATTTTATAAATAGATATCCAGATTATGAACTGATAGAAGAGATAAAGTCAAGAAAATTAGCATTAGACTCTACTTTACAAGAAAACAGATATAAAGAGGTAGATGAAAAAGCTAAAAATGCTTATGAGGTTCTAATGAAGAAAAAAGGAAATCCAAAACAGTATCAAAAAGAGTTGAAAAGCTTTATAAAAAAATGGGAAGCGAAGAAAAACAATAAAGGTTCTTCCTTTGTTTTAAATCTTGTAAAAGAACTTAAATCACTATAATTTATTTAGATTTTTGTATTTAAAGGAGAAAGAGATATGGCAAAAATATTAATTAGTTCACTAGGAACTGGTCAGAAAAAAGATGGTAGCTATAATACGGCAAAGTATAAATTAAATAATCAAATCTATACAACATCATTTGTAGCAGATGCTTTGATGCAAGAGTTAAAAATAGATAAGCTTTTTTTAGTAGGAACTAAAAAATCTATATGGGATGAGG
>JAYEGK010000176.1:0-2287 GCA_034716265.1 Campylobacterota bacterium | reverse complement strand
TCTCCACCACCATTTATGTGATGTTGTCGGCTTTCAAAATTACCATCAATAGCAGCTTTTTTAATAATATCTGAAGATCGATTAATACTATCTCTTGTTATATGAATCTGTTGATAGGCATAAATTGCAATAGCTATATTTAAAAAATTAAACATAAAGGTTAAAAGATGGAACTCAAAAAATATAGCAGAGAGTAACATACCTAAGGATACTACAGCTATGTGTGCATAATTTGCATAGTGTAATTTAGAAAGAGAGGATAAATTCATCATAGGAGATCCCTTTTTCTTGAAGTAGATTATCGATTATTTTTTTACTTGCATCGATACCACCACTTTTTTCAGCATCTAAAAGTTTTGCATACAGGGGTTTAATAATAGCAAGAGATTGCTCTTTTGGAAACCTTCGTGAAGAGTGATAGCCTATTATTTTACTTTCTTTAGTGCTATTATCGTAAGATGGAGTTACATTTGCAAGAACCCAATAATAGGAACCATCTGCAGATAGATTTTTAACATAAGCATGAATCTCCTCACCCTTTTGTAGATACTCCCATAGAAGTTTAAATATAATTTTTGGCATATCTGGATGACGGACTATATTGTGAGGATGACCGATGAGAGTATCTTCATCCATATCCACAATATCCATAAAGTTACGATTTGCATAGGTAATTCTACCCTTTAAATCAGTTTTGGTCACAAGTAAAAAATCTTTATCAAATGTTTTTTCATTATCTATGGGAGTTATCCACATATAAACCCTTTTTTTCAATTATAGTCTAATTTCTTGAATATTTTCTTTTCAAGGAGTTTATCTTATTAAAATTATAATAAAATATATCTATGCAGATAAGAGAATTAGATTTAAAAGAGTTAGATATAGTATATGAGTTGTTATCCTCTCTCTATAAAGAGTTATCCTATAAAGAGTTTGAGGATTTAATATATGATATGCGTCATATGGAATATAAAATGATAGGTATTTTAGATGGTGAAAACTTAATAAGTTATGCGGGTGTAGTGATACAAACAACATTTAAAGATAAAAGACATCTTCGTGTTTTTGAATTGATAAGCTCTAAAAAATATGATAGAGTGAAGTATGATAAGATGATGAAAGATTATTTAGATGATTATTCTCGAATGGCGATGTGTTCAAGAGTTGTTTTTTAGGTTATAATCACATTATGCTATTATATATTCATATCCCATTTTGCGATTCTAAATGTTCCTATTGTGCTTTTAACTCCTATGTTGATAAGTTTCATCTGAAAAAAGAGTATATGGAAGCTCTCTATACTCAGATAGAGTATGAACTAAAACATTTTAAAGTGGTTGAAAAATCGATAGAAACTGTTTTTATAGGTGGAGGAACACCCTCAACTATCCCTCCAAAACTTTATGAGCCGATTTTTACTCTTTTAAAGCCATATTTAGATGATGATATAGAGATAACATCTGAAGCAAATCCAAATAGTGCTACTTATGAATGGTTAGAGGGAGTCTATCGATTAGGTGTAAATCGTATCAGTTTTGGTGTACAAAGTTTTGATAAAGAGAAGTTGAAAATTTTAAATAGATCACATAGCGCTTCACAAGCGATAGAGAGTGTAAAAAATGCAAAAAAAATAGGTTTTGAAAACTTATCATTAGATTTAATCTATGCGACATTTGGAGATACAAAAGAGTTATTAAAAAATGATATAGATAAAGCTTTTGCTCTCCCTATAAACCATATAAGTGCTTATGCTCTTACAATAGAGGAAAATACTCTTTTTGAGAAAAAACCTCAGATCTCAAGTGAAAAGATTGAACTGACTGACTGGCTCTTTAAAAAAATAGAGGAGAAAGGTTTTAAACAGTATGAGATAAGTAACTTTGGTAGCTATCAATCTTTTCATAATTTAGGCTATTGGCTTTATAAAGATTATATAGGTGCTGGTTGTGGTGCTGTTGGAAAACTAGAGAGTAAACGGTTTTATCCTAAAACTTCAGTTGAGAAATATATAGAAAACCCATTAGATATAAGAGTTGAAGAGCTTAGTGATGAAGATATAAAAATAGAAAAAATATTTTTAGGATTTCGTTCAGATGTGGGAGTTTCTTCAGAATTACTTAATCAAGATGAGGTAAAACTAGCAAATATATTGGTAAAGGAAAAGAAGTTAGTGAAAAAAGATAATGCTTTTTATAATCTTAACTATCTCCTAACTGATGAGATTGTACTTTTTATAACAAGGGATTAGGATGAGTGAACATTTTATTAAAAATATAGAGATAGATAA
>JAYEGK010000175.1:0-11488 GCA_034716265.1 Campylobacterota bacterium | reverse complement strand
AAGCGATAAACACTCTAAAAGTTTTGATTGGCTTGATTATAAGTTAGCTAATTTTTTCTATAAAAAGAATACAGTTTGCTGCTAATTAGTCAGTCCCGATTTTTTATCTATAAGTATAACTAGATTATTGATACTAGCCAAAGGCTGTCTCCATTGATGTGCGATATTTTCTATCATCTCACCCATCGATATCAACTTATTTTGTTGAAAAATCAGTTTATCTGTATCTCTTGATTTTTTCAACTCCTCCTCTACTCTCTGTTCAAGACTATTATTTAAAAGAGTCAGTTTTCTTTGATAATAGAAAAATGCTACACTTAGTACAAAAACACCCATTAATATCTTCCATAATAGATTATAATCTATCTTTTCATCATACTCAATCTTAATCCATCTATTGAAAATAGCTTTATGAGTAGTTTCATCTATATCTAAGATTAATTTATTAAAGATATCTAACAATATTTTATCATCATCTCTAACTCCAACACCAAGTTCCCAATCTCTATCAAACTTCCCCGCTATCTTAATTTCACCTGTAAACCCTTTTTGAAAATAGTATCCAACAGAGGTCAATGTTCCTATATATCCAAAAACTTCTCCCTGTACAACTTTTTCTAATCCATCTTGAATATTCTCAACAGAAACTATATTTAAATTTGGATATTGAGCTTTAAGAAGTTCTGCAAAAGCATACCCTTTTGGAATAGCAAGTTTTTCACTCAGAGTATAAAAATCGTTTAGAAATGGCTTATCAGTTGTTGTAGCTAATACAAGGGGGATCTTTAAATATGGTAGAGTAAAGCTAAAATGTTCCTCTCTTTTTGGTGTTTTCATCGCTAAAGATAAAATATCACACTTTCTCTCTTTAGCAAACAGTAAAGATTGATTCCAACTATCAGTTTTTATGATTTGAATTGGAATCGGTAATCTATCTTGAAAAATCTTAAAATATTCAGCATTGAAACCTATATGTTTTCCATTCTCATCAAAAGCCTCAAATGGTAACCAGTTTGGATCTATACACATAGTGATACTTTTTTTCTTTTTTAAATAAGATATCTCACTAGAGTTTAAATTATTATTTAGTGTTTGACTATAACTATTTAGAACAATTATAGCTAATAATAAACTTACTTTAAATAACATCTCTTTTTAAAAATCATCATCAAAAGTCAAACTACCTTTAGAATAATTTGTAACAGTTCCCTCAAAAAAGTTGGTTTTTTGATCATTAAATTTTGAAAAATCATCTACCCATTTGATAGGATTTGTAACGTTGTAAAGCTTCTCAAAACCTACAGAACTTAATCTATCATCTGCAAGATACTGAATATACTGCTCTACAATATCATCTGTAAGACCTAAAATTTGACCCTGTGTGATATATTTACCCCATTGAGATTCCAATCTTACCGCTTCTTTATACATCTCTATCACCTGAGCTTTAAGTTCATCAGTAAAAAGATCTGCTCTCTCTTTTCTTAAAGTATTTATCAAATTTTTAAAAAGAGTAAGATGTGTTACCTCATCACGTTGAATAAAACGTATCATCTGTGCAGAACCTAACATCTTTCCTGAGCGTGCAAGTGTATAGATATATGTAAAACCGCTATAAAAATAGATACCCTCTAAAATCTGATTTGCAAAACAAGCTTTTAAAAAGTTGTGTTCTGATGGGTTTTGTGCTAACTCCTCATATACAGAAGCGATAGCATCATTTTTCTGTTTGAGCATCATATCTCGACGCCATAGTTCATAAATCTCTTCAGAATTTGTTGAGATAGTATCAACCATAACAGCATAGGATTGAGAGTGGAGTGCTTCTTCAAATGATTGACGTACTAAAATAAGGTTGATCTCTGGAGAGGTTACATAGGGGTTAATGTTATCTATAAGATTATTTGTTTGAAGTGAATCCATAAAGATAAGTTGTGAAAGAGCTTTATCATAAGCCTCTTTCTCAGCATCTGTTAGCTGTTGATAGTCATTCACATCACGTGTCATATCAACCTCTTTAGGAAACCAAGTGTTATTTAACATCACCTCCCAAAGATTATATGCCCATTGATATTTAATATTATTAAGTTCAAATATACCTGTTGGATCCCCACCGAAAACTTTTCTATCATTGACATCTTCTGTTGAGTTTGGATTATATATTTTTTTGCGGTTCATCTAGTGCAGCTCCAATATTTTATTTTTTGAGGATGAGATTATAGCACTATAACCTATGATATAACTCATCTCTATCTAAATCTTCTCAGAGAGATGGGTCATCAGAAGAAGCTGACCCATCCCTTCAAAGAACTTTTCCACACCCATATCTTTAACATCTATCGATTTTTTTAAAGCTGTTAAAAAAACAAGTTTAGACTCCTCTGATGCTTGCATAAAACTATTTATGATATACTCAAAACTCAGAGTGTGTAGCTCTCCATTGACATCAAAATCTATATTAGAATAGATATCTATATTTTCCTCTAAAAGTATCTGTTTACACTCTTGTGAAATATTCATCTTAAAAAACTCCCATTAAGTTTAGCATCACTATAAACATAGCGATAGGTGTAATATAGCGAAGTGTAAAATACCAAGCTCGATAAGCAACACCTAGTTGTGGTTTCATAATAGTTCCCACTTTCTGTTTATCTATCACAAATCCAACAAAAATAGCCATTATCAAACCACCAAGAGGAAGCATAATTGCCGCTGTGATATAGTCAATCCAATCAAAAAAGTTTTTATCTCCCCATGTGAGAGCCTCTTTATATCCATCTATATTGGAAAGAAGTGCTATAATTCCAAAAGACCAAAAGAAAACTCCCATTGAGATAGAGGCTTTGGCTCTACTCCACTTAAATCTATCTATAAAGTATTGCACCATCGGTTCCACTAAAGAGACAGAAGATGTAAGACCTGCAAATGCTAGTGCTATAAAAAAGATAACTGCAAAAAAGTTCCCTATAATCCCCATCTCATAAAAAGCTGCAGGAAGAGATATAAAAACCAATCCTGGACCTTTAGCTGGTCCAGAACCATATTGATAAAGGAATGTAAAGAGCATCAACCCTGCTATAATAGCGATAGATGTATCTAAAAAAACTACCCAAAAAGCATTTCTCACAAGATTTGAATCCTTCTCCATCGAAGCTGAATAGGTCATAATAGCCCCCATACCAAGACTAAGTGTAAAAAAAGCATGACCAACTGCGGTAACAAATGCATCGGAATCTATTTTTGACCAATCGGGAAAAAACATAAAACTCACCGCTTGAGAGAATGTATCTAATGTCATCGCATAGATAAACATCCCTATAAGAATAATCATTAACATCGGCATCAAAAACATATTCATCTTCTCTATACCACCTTTAATCCCTTTAGTTAGAACATAGGTGATCCAAACAAAAGCAACTGTATGAAACAAGAGTTGTGTTGCAATATCTGTATGAAGCATTGTAGTAAAGACACTTTCCGCTTCCTCCACAGATGTAGGTAGAGAAGTTACAGAGGTGATGATATAGTTAAATATCCACCCAATTACAACCGAATAAAAGATCATAATAAAAAGACCTGCCAAACCTTGAAACCCTCCAAGTTTCCATAAATGCTTATGTTTTGGAGCAAGTTCTTCAAAAGAGGTTACTGTATCTTTTTTCCCTATATATCCTATAAGCATCTCTGCTATCATAATAGAAAAACCTATTACAAGTACTGTTAAAAGATAGATAAGTACAAATGCACCTCCACCATATTCACCTGCAATATAGGGAAATTTCCATATATTTCCTAAACCAACAGCACTACCAGCTGCTGCTAAAATAAATCCCATTCTACTAAAGTTTGATACCTGCATCTAATAAATTCCTCTATTATTGAACTAATTTTTTAAAATTTTTCAAAGAAAATAGTTTCAAATTTTCACCCTTGAGTGATTTTAACTCATTTGAAAATCCACTCTTTGAGATAATTACAAAAATATCTACCTCTATCTTTGATTTAAGACAGCTCTCTTTTAGTTTTGTAAGTTCACTTTTTTTCAGTTTTGAGTTTGTATATTTAGATACCCCTGCAATAACTTTTCCAGATGCAGTTTTTCCCAATATATCTAACTCAATATTGTTATCCCAATATGTTCCTATATCTACTATTGGGTCATCTGTTAAACTTAGTCTTAAGAGTTCATGAGAAAGTTGAATAAATGGAAGTTGAATAAACTCACTTTGACGATTTGCAAACCGTTCTCGAATCTCCTTATAGTCACCATCACGAACTCCCTTAAAGATAGGCGAAACAAATGTAAACCAAAACCTTAAAAATGGAGACCTAAAAAAAAGTTTATCTCCCTTTTTTAGTGAGATAATTCCTATATCACAAAGTGTATTAACAGCATTCATTCCAACAGTAGAGGAGACATTTGCTCTTTTAAAAGCTGTATGAGTTTTACCATCACCCATCGCTATTCCAGTTAAAATAGAGTGATATAAAGGCATTCCTGTCGTTAGTTCCGTTACATCATTACGAATATACCTAAAATCGGGGAGAATAACTGTTTCAATGAGTTCTATCGAGGGTTTAGAGGTATCGATATGACCCCAATTTACTCCACCAAAAATAGCAAATTTTTCAATTGCATCTTCAAAATTCTTAGGAGTATGTGCTGTATAAAAGTTACGAAACTGTTCTAGTTGTGTTTGTTGAGTTAATATTATAATAGAGCCTTTAAATGTGATGATTTATAAAACTGCATTATAACAAAATGTAAAAAAGAAAATGATAAGTTAAAAGGAAAGAAACACTCAAACAGATCATTGGGATGGGATAAAATATGCTTGAGTGTTCAAAAAATGTTAAGAGTATATATTCTCAAATTATGAAAGGGGGAAAACATAATTGAGAAGTGGTATTATAATAATCATAAGTTAATAGTAAGTTAATAGATCTCTCTTTTTAACTACAAAATTTATACATTAAGATAGAAGCTGCAACACCAACATTAAAACTTCTTACATCTCCATTCATCTCTATCTCTACACATTCATCACAAAAATCTATAATCTCTTGAGAGAGACCTTTTCCCTCATGTCCCATCAATATAACCCATTTTTGAGGTACTACAATATCTTGAAGTTTAACAGAACTAGAGGAGACCTCCGCTGCAAAAATCTTATATCCCGCATCTTTTAGTTGTATTATCGTTGTAAAAATATCTTTATATATATGGTATTTAAGTTTGGAGATATGTCCCATAGAGACTCTCAATGAACGTCGAGAGTATGGATGGGGTGCATCTGATGGAATAAGATAGGAGTTAACACCCAAAGCAGCTGCACTTCTAGCTATCGAACCTATATTTTCTGTTGAAGTGATAGCGTCTAACATTATGATATTATCATCAAGATTATCTAAGAGAGTTTGTTGTGGACGTACACCGTGAAGCATACAGTTGTGATGGATTTTATGCCCTACAATCTTTTGCATCTCCTCTTTATCAACAATATAAGCGATAGGTATATTTTTTTTAATCAATAGCTCTTCAAACTGATTATAATACTCTTTTGTTGCCAATATACTTTTTATCTCTATCTCTGTTTGGAGAACTATATTAACCACTTTAGGACTATCTGCTATAAAACTATTATCTGCTTGAAAAACATTATCTCGCAACTTATGGTAGATCTCTAACTCTTTAATATTTATATCTGTAACAGATTGATAATTCACTTTTTACTCTTTAGCTTGTAGTAGTGATTTTTGCTCTACGCTTTTGCTTCATATTTTGCTTTGCTAATTCTCGCATATCAACAGTAGAATCACTCTCATCTACTATTTCAACACCTAAAATAGTCTCAACACAATCCTCTAAAGTGATAATTCCCTCTGTTTGATCATAACTATCCATCACTAAAAACATATGATCTTTTTTAGATATAAAAAGATCCAGTGCTTTAGAGACTGGTATATTTTCATTTATAGCAAATATATCTTTTTTAATCGATCCTAAAGTAACACTATCATCATCTAATGCTTGTTTAAAGATTCTTTTTGTCATAACGATACCAACAACCTCCTCTATAGATTCGTGATACACTGGTATACGAGAAAATTTAAATATATCCTCTTTAGTTTCTAAAATCTCTTTAATTGTTATCTTTTCATCAAGAGCAAATATAACACTTCTAGGTGTTAAAACCTCTGCCACTTTGATATTATCAAGATTTAAGATATTTTCAATAACATCTGACTCTTTTTCATCTATAACACCTTTATCTTCACTCATAAGCATACTCTCTAAAAGCTCCTCTTTTGTTAAAGAGTGGGCATCATCTTTACCTTTTGAGATTTTCTCTGTTATAAATAGAGTTGTTAATATAATAGGATATGTTATCCAGATAAGTATTCTAATAAGGTGTGCAGAAAGAGGAGCTAACTGTTTCCAATAAACAGCACCTATTGTTTTTGGGATTATCTCAGATAAAAAAAGTATAGCAAAGGTCATAAGCATAGAAACAATAACAACAGCATCATTTCCAAAAACTATAGAAGCCTGTGCACCAACTGCAGCAGCACCAAGTGTATGTGCAACAGTATTTAAAATTAAAATAGAAGCGATTGATTTACTGATATTCTCTTTGTGGTATCTAAGTAGTTTTCCTACACGAGGTTTCTCTTTTTCTAAAACTGCAACATATGAGATGTTTACAGATAAAAGTACAGATTCTAAGATAGAGCAGATAAACGATACTCCAACAGAAAGTACAAAAAATATTATTAATAAGTCCAAGTTTTACATAATCCTTAAAGTAAAATATAGGTTGCTAAACCTAAAAAGCTAAAAAAGCCAACAACATCGGTTACTGTTGTTAAAACAACGGTACTCCCTATAGCAGGGTCTATATCCATCTTTTTTAAAAAAAGTGGTATTGTCGCACCAAAAAATCCAGCCATCAAAAGATTGATTATCATACTAAGAGCTATAACAACTCCTAACATATTCATATCAAACCACACGGCAGAGATAACTCCTACTATTATAGCAAATAAGACTCCATTCCCCAAAGCTATGGTTACCTCTTTGGTAATAATCCGTTTAGCGTCACCCTGTGAAATATCCCCAAGAGCGAGTTGTCTTACAACAACTGTTAAACTTTGAGTTCCTGCATTACCACCCATAGAAGCAACAATAGGCATCAAAATAGCTAGTGCTACCATACTCTCTAAAGTATCAGAAAATAGACCAATTACTAAAGATGCTCCAATAGCTGTAAAAAGATTCAGAGATAACCAAGTAGCACGCTTTTTACCAGCTTCTAAAATATCATCATCTTCCTCTGCACCATCATCAACCCCAGCAAGATTATACATCTGTTCTGTTGCATCATCTTGAATAATATCATATATATCATCTGATGTAATTCTTCCAAGTAAGATACCATAAGCATTTACGATAGGCATAACAGAAAGATCATACTCCTCAAAATAGTGAACAACATCTTTAATATTTTCTCTATCTTGTGCCATCTTTGGTTCAAAACTATCACCACTATCTTCAAGGTTTTCTCTCAATGTTTTGGAAAAATCAAATATAAGTAGATCATCTAATCCAATGGTATATCTTAATTTATTATATTCATTGACAATAAAAAGATTTTGTACATTCTCAAGTGCATCCGCTTTTCTAAGTTGTGCAAAGCGTGTTACAACATCTTGAACTACTTCATCTTTTGAAGCGGTAAAAATCTCCAGTTGCATATATGCACCCGCTTCATCTTCACTATATATTTGAAGTCTTGCTATCTCCTCTCTATCATCTTCAGTCAAAGTATCAAAAACTTTAGAAGCCTTACCCTCATCTAACTCTTTGAGCTCTTGTATAAAATCAACTTGATCATCAGATTCAAGTTTTCCTACCGCATGACTCAATTCATCAACACTAAGGTTTTCAACAACATCATCAAAATATCTATCGGGAAGTGCGAGAGTGACATCACCTAAGATATCTCGAGGAATAAGTTTTAATGATTGAATAAATATTTCATCATCAAAAGTTTTTAAAATTTTTGCAATATCAGATGGATGCATCTCACTCAATTCGTGAGAGTTTAGATAATCTATTAATTTATTCATTTTATGAACTCAAAATCAACTTATCCAATATAGTTTTCATTCGCTCTTTATCTATCGGTTTTGGTAAAAAATTTTTAACACCCAGTTTTCCTAAAGTAACTATCGCATTTTTATCTAAACTTGAAGCGATAACAACTATTTCAACTTTTAACTTTCTATCATAGATAAATGATGCCACACTATAACCATCTACAATAGGCATCATTAAATCTAAAAACACAATATCTACATCATTATCCCTTAACATAAAAAGAGCCTCTGCACCATCTTTTGCCTCTAAAATATCAAACTTAGAATTTTTATACTCATTTAGATGAAATGTAAGAAGTCTTATAGCTGTTATACTATCATCGGTTATAAGAACTTTTTTCATATTAGACTCTACTTGGTTTTTCGAACTCATTAACATCTTTCATACTTTGCATAAGTATTTTTTCTATTGTATCATCTGCTAAATTGTACTTATTTTTAAAAATTTCTATATTTTGAGTATTGAAAGATTCTAAATCTCTAATTAAGATATAGATATCTCCTAAAATCCCCTCATCATGTAGTAAAGCTTTTTCAACTGTTTCAGATACATTCATCTCCTCTAAAATATGTTTTAACTCTATACTAAACACAACCTCTATAAGAGATAAAACACCTACAAAGTAGGCTTCTCCCAATAACTCCGTAGATGCTTTAGGTTCTATCGTTTTTAACACTTTTTCCATTAACTCTGTACGACTTTTGACTAACAACATAAGTGCTGTAACTTCATCTCGTTTTGATGCTGATTTAGAATACAACATTAACATTAACCATTGTGCAAGAGGTTTACGGCCTACTAATGTCAATATATGCTGTATCGAAGATATTTTGTTTCTAAAATGAAATGCCCCTGAGTTTATAAATTGTAAAAGTTGTAAAGTTATCTCATGAGCATTTTCAAATTCAGAACTGATTTTATCTATCTCTGTATCTCCAATAAGAAGATTATATAGTTTTAAAACTTTTGCTTGAGAGGGTTCATATTGAAAATTATCTAAAATTTTTGGTTTACTAAAACAGTATCCTTGAAACCAGTTACAACCTAGTTTTTTTGCAGATGAGTAAAGCTCTAAACTATGGATATTAATAGCAACTACCTTGATATCTTCTTTTTTTATATCTTCTACTAACTCTCTTGCATTCTCTTTTACATTATGTGTAAAAATTTTAATATAGGCCAACTCTTTAAAAATAGATCTATACTTTTTAAATAACTCCTCATTTAAAATCGTATCATCGATAGATAACTTATAGCCCTTACTATTTAATAGTTTAACTCTTTGAGTAACATCCTCATCCATTACAACACTATCTAAAATTGAAAAAATAAAAAACTCTTTTGGAATAGAAAGAATCAGATCATCTAATAAAAAAGTTTTATCTATTTTAATAAATGCTCTGCGCTCTCCAAGTAAAGATTGTGTTCCAAACTTATTTAAAATATTACTAATTACAGAAGCACTTGTATAACGTGTAGAGTTAATATTATTTTGTTTATTGTCTTTATAAAGTATTTCATAAGCACAAAGTGTTGAGTTTGCATCTATTATCGGATCTCTTCCTAAGTATAAATCTTTCATTTTTTTCCCTAGTTTCTTAAATTATAAAATCCAAACAGAAAATTTTTTCTTTTTAATTTTTCCATCTGTTAACTGTTTTTGTGCATAGTCTATAAATTTTCTTTCGATAGCTACATAAGATTGTCTATCATAAATATCTATCTTTCCTATCGAACTCCCTTCAAGTCCAGCATCACCAGTTAATGCCCCCAATAGATCACCAGCACGAAGTTTATCTTTTTTTCCACCCTCTATAACTAAAGTAATATTTTTAGGTTTCATCTCAAAACTATTTTTTATTTTTAAAGTGTTTTTATTCTCAAAAATCCGTTTGTCATCTTTATAATCAACTATTTTCTCATTTTCAAAGTTGTTATAGAGAGTAAAAGCCTTACCCTCTGCACCAGCACGACCTGTTCTTCCAATACGATGAATATATGTTTCAATACTATGAGGCAAATCATAGTTAATAACCATAGCCAACTCTTTTATATCCAATCCACGTGCAGCAACATCTGTTGCAACTAAAACTCTCGCACTTTTATTTGTAAACTGAACCAATACATCATTTCTATCATACTGTTCCATATCCCCATGAAGTGCCAATGCATCAATATTTTTCTCTTGTAGCTGTTTAGCTAACTCATCGGTTTGCACTTTTGTATTACAAAAAATAATACTATTTAAAGGGTTATAACTACTAAAAATATTAATTATTGTTTCTAATTTTTGTTCATTTTCCACTTCATAAAACTTTTCACTAATTTTATTCAGAGTTTCTATAGATTCTGTTTTAATAAAAAAAGCATCTTTTTGTAATTTTTTACTGAGTTGGATAATCTCTTCTGGATAGGTTGCAGAAAAAAGAACTGTTTGTCTCTCTTTAGGAGTGTAAGTAACTATCTTTTCTATCTCCTCTATAAAGCCCATATCTAACATTCTATCTGCTTCATCAAAAACTAATGTAGTTAAATTATCAAAATTTAAACTCTCTTTATCCAGATGTTTTAAAACCCTTCCGGGTGTTCCTACTATTATATGTGCTCCATGACGAAGAGAACCTAACTGCTGTCCAAAAGATGCTCCTCCAACAAGAGTTAATATTTTAATATTATGTGCAAATTTAGCAAGTAAGCGTAACTCTCTAGCTACTTGATCTGCAAGTTCACGAGTAGGACAAAGTACTAATGTTTGTACACGAAATTTTTTTACATCTAACTTATTTAAAAGACCTATACCAAAGGCTGCTGTTTTTCCACTTCCTGTTTTTGCTTGAGCTATAATATCTTTGTTATCTATAATAAAAGGAAGTGATTTCTCTTGAATAGGTGTCATTGAGTGATAAGCAATTTTATTTAAATTTGAAAGCATCTCTTTTGAAAGGTTTAAATTTGAAAATTTTTTATTCATTACTATTTTTCCTCTCTAAATTTGCAACTACCCACAGTTATGATTTTACCATTTTTAATCGCTGTTTGAATATAAAGAAGAGTCCCTTGAGTATCAGCATCTCCAACCTCTTGAGCTATAATATTTAAAATATCTTTCTCTTGAGTAGTTGTCCATATTTTTTCATAATTATATTTTGTTTGTATTTTCATAAATGTTATCTTAGCTAAAAAACAATCAAGAAAAAACAATAAACCTAAGTAAATGGAAAAAAGTAGTGAATAGGGATTAAAGAAGTAAAGTAAAACCGATCAACTAGGCAGCGACCTACGTTTCCACACCTGAAAGGTGCAGTATTATCAGCGAAGAGAGGCTTA
>JAYEGK010000174.1:0-11493 GCA_034716265.1 Campylobacterota bacterium | reverse complement strand
AATTATATAGATTTTACATCTGGAATAGGTGTTGTCAGTGTTGGTCATGCAAACAAACGTGTAAATGATGCGATAACGAAACAACTATCAAATATCACACACACTTCAAATCTTTATAATATAGCACCTCAAGCAAGAGCAGCTCAAAAAGTAGTCGAAGCAACTGGTTATGATATGCAATGTTTCTTTGGAAATAGTGGTGCTGAAGCAAATGAAGGTGCTATAAAAATAGCAAGAAAATATGGTGAAGTAGATGGGGAAACTAAACGTTATAAAATAATAACTCTTAAACACTCTTTTCATGGTCGTACCATAACAACAGTAAAAGCAACAGGTCAAGAATCTATGCACAACTATTTTGGTCCTTTTCCAGATGGGTTTGTTTATGCTGAAAATATGAGTGATATTGAATCTTTACTTGATGATCATACTTGTGCTGTTATGATTGAACTTGTTCAAGGAGAGGGTGGTGTACAACCTCAAGATAAAGAGCAAGTCAAAGAGCTAGAGCTACTATTACAATCAAAAAATATTCTTTTTATAGTAGATGAAGTACAAACTGGTGCATACAGAACAGGTGAATTTACCGCTTCTCAACTCTATGATATTGAACCAGATATTATCACCTTAGCTAAAGGCGTTGGTGGAGGTGTTCCTGTTGGAATCGTTATGACAAGCTTAAAAGATACATTACAAGCGGGAGATCATGGTTCAACTTTTGGTGGAAACTATCTTAGTGCAACAGCTGTTTGTGAAGTTATGGATATCTTAAATGAGGTCAAAGTAGATGGAACACTTGACAAAACAATAGAGTATTTTGATACAAAACTAGAGAGTTTTTACGATGCACATAGAGATCTATTTACTCAAAAAGTTGGTGTTGGTATGATGTGTGGTCTACGTGTTATAGATGGAGATACTCTTAGAGATATTGTAAATAGTGCTAGAGAGAATGGCGTTATGCTTTTACAAGCTGGACGTAACACCTTAAGATTTTTACCACCATTAACGATTACTGAAGAGGAGATAGATGAGGGGTTTAACTCCCTTGAAAAAGCTATATCTAGTTTAGAATAAACTAACTTCCATATCCATTTTGAAGTTTAGAACGTTGAGATAACTTATGTACACTTTGAGTTATCTCCTCATCTGCTATATGATAGTGTTGGTGCAATTTTGAGAGAGAGTTCTCTATTTTTGCACTTAAAACGTCACTTAAAGATACTATCTGTTGCTGCATAGCCTCTAGCTGTTCACTCTCTGATAGTTTAAAATCCCCCGCTATCATCTCTAATTTCATCTGCGATTTTATATAATCTGCTTTAATCAGTTCGATATCTAATGTGAGTTTTCTACTCACTGCATATATCTCAACTATAGAGTTTTTATATTTTTCAAACTCATCCATTTTTGTTGATGATAGATCCATCTGTTTATTAACTATTTCACTATGCTCTTTTATATCAGCCAATATAGTTTCACTACTTTGTAGTTTTGTTAAAACAGCTTTTGTGTGATTATGTAGGGAAACTACTTGAGTATCTAGTAGCTGTGTAAACTCTCTAAATTGTTGCATAGTGCTTTTCTTTATAGAGTTAGCGATATCATCTGAAAGATTTTTTATATCGCTAAAGTTTCTTTTTAAATCTTTTGACTCTTTGAATATCTCGGTTCGACTTGTAACTATTGTATTTAAATCTGCTTTAAGATGATTATAATGATCTTGATTTGCTACTCTTAATATATCTATATGTTTATGGACAATAGTATCTAACTCTGGTATCTGCAACTCTGTAAAATTTCTAAATGATAATGAAATATCTTCATATAAAATAGAAAATTGGTCAAACTTATCTAAAAATTTCATCTGATTTTGCTCTATCTCTTTTAAAGTTTCAATATCTATCTTTAATTTTTCATTGACCTCATTTTGAACTTTTTGCTCATTTTTTGTAAAAAGGGCTATCCTATTTTCTAAATTTGAAACAACATTTTTGAGTTCATCTATCCGATTTAATATATCATTATGATAACTATCCTCTTCATCTGTTGTTTGTATCTGATTTAATATATTTAAAACGATATAAAAAGTTGTTCCTACAAGAACAGAGAGAAGAGATTCTCTAAACAGTAGTATAAAATCTATCTCTTGAGGATAGATAATAAAATGAACTAACCCTCCAGCAACACCTATCCCCAAAATAATAGGTGCATAGTTAATTTTACTACTCTCTCTTAAAATCATAATTTGACGTACAAAAAGTATTCCCATTATTAAAAACAGTATTAATAGATCAACTTTAAACATTATTGAGAAGCTCACTCGGGCTATCTATAACCCTATTATGTAAAGTTTCGATAGAAAATCCCCATGTTACAAAAATAGCATCTATCTCTGCATTTTTGGCACTCTTTATATCCTTATAGCTATCTCCTACCATAAATGCTCTATCCTCTTTTTTATCAAACTTATAGTGATCTAAAATAAGGTGTAACATCTCAGGATCTGGTTTAGAGTTACTCACTCTATCTGCACCAATAATAGCATCAAACATATCAGCTACACCCAAATGGGATAACATCTTTTGAGCAAATTGTGTTGGTGCATTTGTTGCTACAGAAATTTTAACACCACTCTTTATCAGTGCCTCTAACATCTCTAAAATACCCTCATAAAGATAGGGATTTTGAATACACTGGGAGGAGTAGTGCATCTCAAAAAGCTCTTTATCATCTTTCTCATAACTATCAGTATTGTAAAATAGTTTTGGTAGATCTCTGTTATCCATATTGATAACCTCTACAACATACTCCTCTGTTAATGGAGGGAGATTATGGTTTATCTCTCTTATATAATTAATAGAGATAGTTATATCTTTTTTAGAATCGATAAGTGTTCCATCCATATCAAAAATAACAATTTTCATACTGCTATTTCATCTTTTCATATATCTCTTGAAGTGCCTCTACAAATAGATCACTATCATTTGGACATCTACACACTTTGTACTCTTTAAAACCATAATCTTCAGCTATCTCTCGATACTCTATCTCAAGTTCAAAATCTGTTTCTGAATTGTCAATAGTAAATGCGATAGGAAAGATAATAACACCTCTGTTTCGAATAGTATGAAGTTTTTCAGAGAGTGATGGTTTTAACCAGGCCATAGGACCCACTTTTGATTGATACGCTAAATGAACATCATGAAATAGCATACTCTCTTTTAACATCATCTCCTTTAATATCTTAAGATGACGCAATATATGCTTTTGATATACATCCCCACTATCTACTATCTTTTGGGGAAGTCCATGTGCTGAAAAAATAATATCAAAATCGTTATAACTACTGGAGTTCATCTCATTTTTTATACTTTGTAAGATAGATCTATTATAAGTTTCATTTTGAAAAAAATGTTTTATCTCAACTAAAACAGCATCTCCTTCAGAGTTGTGGTAATGTGATTCAAAATCCTCTAAAGATGATTTTGTTGTAGTTGTTGATTGTTGTGGATAGAGAGGAATAAGATAGATTTTATCCACATCCTCTTCATTTAACCTTGCTATAACTTCATCTGCAAATGGGGGAGTATAACGCATCACAAAATCAACAATAACTTCTTCTCCTAATTTTTTTTGAAGCTTCTCCACTAAATTTTTTGTATGTCCTACAATAGGAGATTTTCCACCTATCTGCTTATAAATATCTTGTGAATTCTCTGTCCTCATAAAAGTGATCATACCACCTACAAAACTACGTAACATATCACTTTTCATCGTTAATATATTTTTATCTTGAAACATATTTGTTAAAAACAGTTCCACTTCATCAAGATTATTAGGTCCACCCATATTAAGTAAAATTACAGCTTCTTTTTTCATTTTTTTCCGTTTAATTTTTATGTTTTTTAATCACTTTTGCAGCGATGATATATCTATCACTTTGTAGATTAAAAATATCATCTTTTTTAAGTGTAGCGATATCGATAACCCTATTATCTTTTGATATCTGTGCAAACCCTTTTTTAGATTTTAATTTTGGATTGTTTGATTCTAGTATCTCCTCTAAACTACTTAGCTTACTTTTTGCTCTATTAAGAATAGAATCTACGATATAGGGAAATCTTCCTCTTATATTTTGAACATCTTTTTGAGAACTTTGAAACTTATAGTTTATACTCTGCTCAAAAATAGTTCTAAGAGATAAAATCTCCTCCTCTTTTTGAGATAATTTTTTCTCGATAGAGTGCTGAGAGTAGAGATTTGAAATATGTTCTAACTCTTGAGAAGCATTAAATAAGTTTTGAGAAAGAATCTGTGTCATCTGAGAAGATAGAGCATCTAAATACTGATATAGTTCCTCTGTATCAGGAAGAGCTATCTCCATAGCAACACTTGGAGTTGCTGCTCGTACATCTGCGACAAAATCTGAAATAACCCAATCTATCTCATGTCCAACTGCTGAGATAATAGGAGTATTTGCAGTGAAAATAGTGTCTGCTACTATCTCCTCATTAAATGCCCATAAATCCTCCATACTACCACCACCACGACCAACTATCAAAATATCATAACCTTTTTTATCTGCATAATGGATAGCTTTTGCAATTTTAATAGCAGCTCTTTCACCCTGCACTAAAACATCAAAAACATCTATCTCCAAAACTCTATATCTACTATTTGCTACTCGTAACATATCTTGAAGAGCAGCACCTGTTGCAGATGTTATAAGGGCTATTTTTTTTGGATAGTTTGGTAATGATTTTTTAATATGCTCCTCAAAATAACCCTTTTGAGAAAGTTTCTGTTTTAACTGCTCAAAAGCTAAAGAGAGAGCACCCTGTCCTGATGGTTGAATATTAAAACAGTTTATCTGATACTCACCACGAGGTTTATAAAGAGTGATAGCACCATCCAAAACAACTTTGAGACCCTCTTTAAGTTGAAATTTAAGTTTGGAGGCATTTCCTCTAAACATAACCGCTTTAAGAGTAGAAGCTGAATCTTTAAGTGAAAAATAGATATGTCCACTGTTGTGAAAAGTGATACGAGAGAGTTCTCCCTCCACTAAAACAGGATTAAAACTCTCCTCTAAAAGAGATTTAATCTGTTCATTTAATGAGGATACACTATGTGTGTACATAATAGTGTATTACTTTTTTCTAGCGATAAGAAGTGTAGATATATCCATAGAGAAGCTTTTTGTATAAAGCATCTCAAAACCAGCTGATTTTAACTCATTTTGCATATTTTCAACTGTTGAAAAATCTTCGATAGAGTTTGGAAGATACTCATAAGCTTCAATGTTTTTAGAGATAAATCCACCAACCTTTGGAAGAATTTTATTTGTATAGAAGTTCATAATCTTTCCTAAAAAAGATGGGTTTTCATTTTTCATAAACTCTAAAATAACAACAAGACCATCTTTTTTAAGAACACGATTAAACTCATCAAGTGCCTCTTTACGCTCAACAACATTTCTTATTCCATAGGTAATACTTAAAATATCGGCAGTTGCATCCTCTAAAGGTATCTCTGTTGCTTTTGATATATAATAATTAAAATCGGGGTACTTTTCACGAGCAACACCTACCATCCCAACCGATGGATCAACACCAACTACTTCACCTATCTCAATACTTTTTTTATCTGCTCTTTTTTTCCAAAAATCCATCATATCGCCAGTACCACAAGCGACATCTACTATTTTATCTATTTGGGAATTTCCATTGTACTCATATGCTAAATCACAAGCCTTACGTCTCCAACTCTTATCTACTCCCATACTCATAACACGATTTGCAGTGTCATAAGTTGGAGCGATATCATCAAACATAGATACAATTTTTTCCTGTTTATTCTCTGTATTACCCATAAATTATCTCCTTTTCATCCACATAATTATATCTTCTCTATTTTTTTCTATATTTAAAATTTCTAAACTCTCATCTAAACTCTCAAAACCATTTTTACCACCAAAAGTAGGTGCTACATAACATAGATAAAAATCGGTAATATCACGAGTAAGTGCAAACATATTCGATGTTCCCTCAATCATAATATTTTTATATTGTGATAACCTTGAAAAATTATCCTCAATATAAACCTCTCTTCCCTCAACATAAAAAAGGGGAATAGTTTTATCAAAATCATTACATCTTGAATAGATTAAAATATCAGGTGCTTTTCCATCTACTAAACGAGCATCTAATGTTGGTCTATCCTCTCTTACACTATTTCCACCGATAACAAGTAGATCACAAACATCTCTCATTGCATGAACATTTTTTCTTGATTCTTTAGAGCTAACTATTCCATTATCAGTAGTTCCATCTAATCTTTGCGCCCACTTAAAAAATACAAAACTATTTTTTTGCCAAAGATTAAAAGGCTCTAGTAAAATATCGCACTCATTTTTTAAAGATTCAGAGTAAACAGTACAATCATTTTTCACTAAAATCATATTACCAGCTTCAGCTTCTGGGTTGGTATCATTACTTCCAACATATACCTCTTTAATACCTAAGTCAGATATTAGCCAAGCACATGATGGAGTTTTCCCGAAATGGGAACAGGGTTCTAATGTTGTATATAGAGTACAGTTGTGAAAGATATTGTTATGATTTGCAAGAAGATGAGAGTGTATATCAGATGAATCTGTTAAAGCTAAAATATAACTATCATCTGTAAGTTTATAGTATGCGGATTTTAAAGCATTTACTTCAGCATGAGGTTCACCAGCTTTATGGTGAGCTTCAACTGCTAAAATTTCTCCATTTTCACCAACTATTGTACAACCAACAGCTGGATTTGGATAGGTTAAACCTTGATATTTCCAAGCCTCTTTTAAAGCGAGACCCATATAAAAGTTATTATCTATTACCATTCAAAGTAAGTTTTAGCTCTATTTATATCGTTAAATTCTATTTCAACAGTTTCATTATCAGTAGTCACTATAATTTTAGAACCTATAACATCTTTTAAAGAACCTTTTACCTTCTCTTTTGAGTTATAAACAATAGAAACTTTTTCACCAATAGATTTTTTAAAATGTGCAATAGTTGTCAATTTTCTCTCTATTCCAGCTGTTCCAACTTCCAATCTATAATCACTAGATACAGGAGGAGTAACATCTAAAAGAGGAGAGATTAGATGAGTAAGTTCAACACATTTATCAAGAGAAACACCTGCTCGTTTTCCATTAACAACATCTGTTGATATAACACTTACACGATAGATAGTCTCATCATTTTCATTTACAACAACGGCATCATATAGTTCTAAATCTACTGACTTTACTAATGAATTTATATCGCTCTCAAGACTCATCTGAACTCCCTTTTGCTATCTGTTTAAATAGGTCATCTAATTTTTTTGATTTTTCTAGTTGCTCATCAAATTCAAATGTAAATTTAGGACAACGGTACCAACCTTGATCTTTTAAACAAAATGTTTCAACGATTGGACGAGCTTTTCTTAAAAGTTTAAGATAATCTCTTTTTTCTTGTTCTGACAATTGGTGAGGGTTTATATAGACTTTTGCATCGCTTTTACCACGAGAACATGTCACTTCAATAATATCTAATTCATGAAGTCTTTTATCGTTCATTGAACCAAGAGCTTGAGGAACCAACTCTAAAAGAATTGATTCTGTTCTCTTTAACTTTATCTGTGCTTCAGTCATTTAGAGAGAAACTTTTTGCTCAACTTTTTTGAATGTTTCAAGAATATCACCCGGTATAACATCGTCATAACCACTGATAACAACACCACACTCATAACCGTTACCAATCTCTTCAACATCATCTTTGAAACGTTTAAGTGAAGTAAGTTCACCCTCGTAATGAACAACACCATCACGAATAACACGAACCATACCACCACGTATAAGACGTCCATCAACAACAAGAGAACCAGCAACAACACCTTTAGGAATTTTAAATACTTCCTTAACTTCTGCTTGACCAGTATTCTCTTCTGTATATTTTGGAGCCATCATACCAGTTAGCATACCAGTAATATCATCGATAAGTTGATAGATAATTGAGTAAGTTTTAATCTCAACACCTTTCTGTTTTGCAGCTGCTTTTACTGCACCAGTAGGACGAACATTAAATCCAAGAAGTACACAGTTTTCAGAGTTGTTCACAAGTTCAACATCATTTTCTGTAATTCCACCAACACCACTAGAGATAATATTTACTTTAACTTCATCATTTCTAAGTGCTGTAATAGATGATTTGATAGCTTCAAGTGTACCGTGAACATCTGTTTTAAGTACAACTTTAAGAGATTTAAGTTTACCCTCTGCAATCATAGCTGTCATATCTTCTAAAGATGATTTCGTAGAGATTGAAAGCTCTTTATGTCTATCATACTCATGACGTTTAAGAGCAAATGCTTTAGCCTCTTTATCATTTTTCATAACCATCATAACTTCACCAGATGCTGGAACTTCATTTAGCCCTGCGATAACTGCTGTATGAGATGGTAAAAGAGTTTTAACCTGTCTCTTGTTCTCATCCAACATCGCTTTAACACGACCATAAGCTGCACCACAAACTACATAATCACCAACTTTTAGTGTACCATTTTGAACAATTACAGTTGCAACTGGACCACGACCTTTCTCTAAAGAAGACTCAATAACTGCTGCTTTTGCAAGAGCATTTTCATTTGCTTTAAGTTCAAGTATCTCCGCTGTTGTAAGAATATTTTCAAGTAGATCATCGATACCCATACCAGATTTTGCAGAAAGAGGTACAAACTCAATATCTCCACCCCAATCAACTGGAGAGATACCATGTTCAGCCATTTGACCCTTAACCATATCTGGTTGTGCAGTCTCTTTATCCATCTTGTTTAGTGCGACAATAATTGGTGCTCCCGACTCTTTGGCTAACTTAATCACTTCAAGAGTTTGCGGTTTTACACCATCATCAGCAGCAACAACGATAATAATAATATCTGTTATCTCTGTACCTTTTTCACGCATATGCCCAAAAGCAGCATGACCTGGAGTATCTATAAATGTGATAGCTTTACCATGCTGTTCAATTGTATAAGCACCTATATGCTGAGTAATCCCACCAGCTTCACCATCAGTTACTTTCGCTTCACGAATAGCATCAAGAAGTGATGTTTTACCATGATCAACATGTCCCATAATTGTAATAACAGGAGGACGTTCAGTAGCATCTGGATCTACTTCGATATCTTCTTCATCGTGAGTAAACTCATCTTTAGGATCGATGATTGTAACTTCAACATCAAACTCTTCTGAAAGAATCTCTATCTCATCATTTCCAAGGAAATCATTTTTAGTCATCATCATACCAAGATCAAAAAGAACTTTAATAATCTCACCCATAGGGCGTTTAAGAGCTTCTGCAAACTCATAAACACGAATATCTTCAGGAATCTCTACATGAGTTACAATCTCCTCTTCTTGAGCTACTCTTTTATACTTTTTCTTTGTATCTTTACGAACTTTTCTGCCACGTGGAGCCGCTTTTTTGTTTCCATTTCTACCAGCTGGTTTTGGTTGTCTAGGTTTTCTCTGCTCCTCTGGTGGAAGTGCAGCACGTTCTGTTGAGTTTAGATCAAGAAGAACAACTTGGTTATCCATATCCATAGATACATCACTCATTGAGCCACCAAAAATATCTATCCGTTTACCTTGATCTTGCTTACTAGCTGTGCGATTTGATTGTTTTGTTTTTTTCTTGTTTGCAAGTTCAGCTAATACTTCAGCACTCATTTTTCCATAAGAGGAAACAGAAGTCTGTTTTTGAGGTAGATTATAGTTCTCTTCTACTTTTGGCTTTTTCTTTTTAACAATTTTAAGACCAGTTTTTTTAATTTTTGGTGCTGTTGTTCGAACAATCTTTAGAGCAGTTTTAGAAACTTTTTTTATCTCTTCTTTCTTCTTTTCCTCTTTTTTCTCCTCTAAAGGAGTAGCTACTTCCGCTTTTTTTGTAGTTTTTATCTCTTTTGTCTCTTTTGTCTCTGTTTTTTTTATCTCTTCTTCAACTTTAACAGGTTCATCTTTTTGAGTAGTTTTTTTAATTTTATTGGGAGCAACTTTTATATCTTTTTTCTCCTCTGGTGAACCATTTTGCTCACCATTCATTATAAAGTTTGCTAAACCCTCTGCTTGTTCCATTGTCACTGTACTTTGAGCTGACTTAACTTCGATACCCATATCCGTTGCTTTTTTTAGAACATCCTTAGAAGCTATTCCTAACTCCTTTGCAATTTCATGTACTTTAACTTTTTCTGCCATCAGTGATGATCTCCTTTAATCTGTTCATAAATTTATCTTTATCACCACCTCTGCATTGCCGCATCAGTGCTTTTAAAACTTTCTTCTCGTGGGAAAGACAATTATTGCATAAATAAAAACTTCTACCACTCTTTGTAAAATTCTCTATAGAACCATCTATACACTGTAATCTATATAATTTATCTTGTATATCCCTCTCTCTACAAGAGGCACACATTCTAATAGGTAAATGCAAATTCTCCGCCATTATATCTAATTTTTACTTTAACTATAAAGGTTATCGTTCAATAATTAACCCATCATTATCAAAATCTAAAATCTTTACTGCAAAATCTGGGAATTTTTGCTTTAATCTATTTGCTATCATCGCCGCATCATCATCATAAGCCATCGAAAAAAATGTTGAACCACTTCCCGATAATGTACTCATAAGAGCTCCACTCTCATAAGCAACTTTTTGAACACTAAAAAGTTCAGGTAAAGATTTCATTCTAGCTTTTTGATGAAACCTATCTTGTGCTGCTAACTTTAACATCTCCCAATCTTCATTAAAAAATGCAGCAACTGTTAATGCTGTATGTGATAAATTGTAAATAGAGTTCTCTTTTGAATAGGACTTTGGAAGAAGTGTTCTTGCCTTTACCGTACTCATCTGTTTATTTGGAATAACTACAACTGCTTTAAGATAATCTGGAAGGTGCTTACGTTGAGAAAAAACTTTATTTTTTTCGATAGTTGCAGCATTGAAGCCACCCATTACAGCAGGTGTGATATTGTCTGGATGTGGTTCATATATCAAGGCATGATTTAAGATACGACGTTTTGAAACTTTAATACCAACTGCTTCATGAGCACTTGCTATTGCACTTACAATAACAGCCGAAGAGCTTCCTAAACCTCTTGACATCGGTATCTGATTATAAAAAGTAAACTTAAAATTTTGCTTCTTTTTAGTTAAGCGTGAATAGTGTTCATTAAAAATACTAATAAAAAGATTATTACCTTTTAATCTTGGATTATTTTCACCCTCTCCTTTAATATTAACACTAAAGAATTTAGAATGATGAAATTCAACTTTATTACATAGATTTACAGCCAAACCCAAAGAATCAAATCCCGGTCCTAGGTTAGCACTTGTTGCTGGTACAGTTACTATCAATTATTATCCTATCAAACAGCACCTATCATATATAATGGTGATGTATTTA
>JAYEGK010000173.1:6039-11609 GCA_034716265.1 Campylobacterota bacterium | reverse complement strand
TGGGACTGACTAAATAGGCTATAATTGCATCTATGAATAAAAATAAAAAATACAAAAAATATAGACGATTAACAGAAGAAGAGAAAAGCTTAATTTTTAAATTAAATGAAGAAAATATAGGACAGCGAGCAATAGCAAGAGTACTAGATGTTTATGTCCGAACAGTACAATATCATTTGAAAAAAATTGTAAAATATAAAAAGATGTATAAAGATAATATCAAGCTACTAAAAGAAAACATAGCATTTGTTTATCTTATAATAGATGAATTATATACTTTCATAGGGAAAAAAGGCAATAAAGCCTATATTTGGTCGGCAATAGCGGTAAAAGAGGATGGAAGCCTTATCTATTTATATCATTTATCCAAAAGAAAGAACAATGAAGCCTTGGAAGAGTTTTGCGAATCTCTACCAGATGTTCCAAAAGTTTATTGTGATGGGAATATGAGTTATGGTTCTGTTTTTGGTGAAAAAGCTACTCTTGAAAAGTCGGTTTTTACCAATCTTATTGAGAGTCTAAATTCAAGTTTAAGAAGTAAAATTTCTTATCTTACTCGTAGAAGCGATAAACACTCTAAAAGTTTTGATTGGCTTGATTATAAGTTAGCTAATTTTTTCTATAAAAAGAATACAGTTTGCTGCTAATTAGTCAGTCCCGAATTATTATATATTTAGAATTGGTGGAGAAGAGTTAATAATCTTTTATAGAAATCTCAAAATAAAGGAAAAAACAGTAAAAAATTTTATAAATAAGTTTCTATTTTAAAGCTTTATGATATATTTTTAGCATTATAGTTATATTATGAAAATAAGGTTTTTAAATGGATAAAGTAGTACCTATAGATGAAGAGTATATTTATGAAGGAAGTGCCATTGTTAGCCAAACTAACTTAGATGGTGTGATTGTTTATACAAACAAGATGTTTCAACAAGTTTCAGGCTATGAAGCCGATGAGCTTATTGATCAAAAATATAGCATTATTAAACATCCAGATATGCCAAAAGCAGTTCTTGATAAGATAACTGAGACTATTAATGGTGGACAGGTTTGGAAAGGTTTAATAAAAAACTTACGTAAAGATGGCCTTTTTTATTGGATAGATATAGAGATACTAGCTATCAAAGATGATAATGGAACGATAACAGGTTTCATCTCAACAGGAAAAAAACCCTCAGACAAAGAGAAAAAAGAGAACATAGAACTTTACCAAAAAATGTTATCAACACAAGGGTAAGGATATAATAGATGTTGTTTTATAATTCCAGAAAAGAGTTCGTTGGTATAGATGAAGAGGATTTAAATGCTCTTGGGTTTTCTAACCTTTCAGAACTCCGATCTGAATCTGCTGATTTTGCTGATCTTTTTGTACGAACACCAGGATTTATTCATAACTTTAAATATGTTCACTGGATAGATTATATTACCTATGGTGGCTCAACTGAGATGCCAAAAGCTATCATACATACTAAAACCAAAAACTTTTGGTGTAATATTACTATCTCAACATCCTATATGGTAGATAATCCAGCAACACCAGCATATATAATTCAACTTCAAAATTTAAGAGAGTTATCAAAACAGGAAACAGTAGCTATGACCAACGATATATTGGTCAAACCTACTCCTGAATCTGTTAAAGAGGTATCTGCTCCATATATTGATCAGTCGGTTCACGATAATATCAAAAAATCTATCGTAGAACAGAACAACTCCTACCATGTTGTTGATGAGACATATAGTAGTGAAGTAACAAAAAAATCTCCTATCAAAAAAACGGTCGCACCTAAACCTACCAATATACCAAAGATAGAAACAAAAGTAGAGGAAAAAATAGCACCCGAACCGACACAAGTAACTGAGATAACAGAAAGTGTAGAGGAGAGTGATGACCTTACTGGTTACGTATATGACCCTCAAGTAGCCTCAGATGAGCTTGGTTTACCCGTAGATCTTATTGAAGAGTTTATTGAAGATTTTATCGCTCAAGCAAAAGAGTTTAAAGATGACCTCTATGCCTATGCAGAAGATGAAGATATCAACAACGTAAGAATACTTTCTCACAAACTTAAAGGTGTTGCTGCAAATCTCCGTGTAGAGGATGCTTTTGAAGTTTTAGCTACAATCAATACAACAACAGACCTTAATGTGATAAATACAAACTTAACTACTCTTTACAAAATCATCGCTAAACTTAATGGTGAAGAGGTAGATTTATCGATACCTCAAGCTGTTGAACCTGCTAAAGAGGATGAGTTTATATTGGATTTTAAAGATATGGAACACTCCCAAGATATAGAGGATACAACTCCATCCAAAAAACCTGATCCAATTGAAAACGATGATGACCTCTTAGATATAAATAATCTACTAGAGGAAAAAGAAGAGATAAAAGAGATAGAAGAGATAGAGGAAGATTTACTTAATATAAAAACACAAGAGGAGCCAGTAACGTATGATAAAGATACTGCGATGAAAGAGATGGGGTTGAGTCCTGAAAATTTTGAAGAATTTTTCTCCGATTATCTTACAGATGCAGATGAACTTTGTAACATCATTAAAGAAGCTGTCGCATTTGATGATGCACAACTGTGGAACAATGAAGTGATTAAATTAAAAGGAATGAGTGAAAATATGAGAGTAGAACTCTTTGCAACAGAGCTAGAAACTCTTCTACATACACAAGAACAAAATGTAGCATTAGATGCTATCAATAAGATAATTTCGATTATCTCAACTATGAAGGATTAACGGATGCAATTAGGTTTAAAGAGTAGACTAAAACTGATCAGTTTAGTACCAATATCTATTTTATTTTCAATTACAAGTTATTTTTTATATGACTCGTATACGAACTACACACAAGCTCAGCTTTTACAAAAAAAACTTTCGGAAAACAAGCTTCTGAATAAACTTGTAGATAACATATCTCGTGAAAGAGGTATGACAATAATGTACCTCGGAAAAGAGTCTCAAAATACTTTAAAATCTCTCCATGAGCAAAGAAAAGTTGTTGATAGTGCAAAGAGGGAGTATTTAGCATATTCTAAAGAAAATCTTGCTTTTAATAATATCAAATCAATTAACAGTTCGATGGAATCTATTCACAATATTAGAACTCTTGTTGATAATAAACAGACAAACTTTAAAGATGTTTATCAAACTGTTTATGGTGAAATGCTTCATAGTTCAATCAAAAAACTAGAAGAGATGACACTAAATCAACTTGATTCAGAGATTAATATACTTTCATCTGCTTATATATCAGCAGTAAGAGCAAAAGAGTATACATCTGAAGAGAGAGATTTCATCTCTTATGCGATATCAAAATCTTCTAAACTTGATGATGAAAGCTTTAACACTTGGCTAGGACTTGTTTCTAAAGCAGATGCTATCAGTTACGATACTCTCAACGACAAAGAGCTAGTAGATAAGATTAAAGAGCTATTTAATAACGAAGAGACAGCTGCACTTTTTTATGATATCAACTCACAAAGAACAGAAATTATGAACTCTTCAATAAGTGGAAAATATGAAACAAGTTCTAGTATCTGGTTTGCTATGCTTTCTGAAAAAACAAACATTCTTTCAGAAGTGGAAGATTTACTACTAAATGCTATGGATAAAAGAGCTTCTGAAGTAGAAGATGAAGCGATGCAGATCCTAATTATCACATCTATTACATGGTTTGTAAATATTATTTTAGCACTTCTTGGTTACCTACTCTCTAATACCATTACTAAAAATATTAGAGCTCTTGAGAATGTACTTGAAAAAGTTGCAGAAGATACAAAAGATGAAGATGGAAATGTTGTAGCTATTAATCTTAATACTGCTGAGGGTACTGCTGAAGCTTATGCTTTACTAGAACGTATTATCGATCAAACAAGAAAAGAACAGATAGCAGCACAAGAAGCAAGTGAAGCAAAATCTATGTTCCTTGCAAATATGTCTCATGAGATTCGTACACCACTAAATGGTATCGTTGGATTTACTGAACTGCTTAAAGATACTGGTCTTGCAGAGGAGCAACGTGAATTTGTTGATATAATCGAAAAATCTTCTGAAAATCTTCTTGAAATTATTAATAATATTCTTGACCTTTCTAAAATTGAGAGTAATAAAGTTGAGATTGAAGATATTGAATTTAATCCAATTGCCGAATTTGAAAGTGCTGTTGATGTTTATGCTGTTCGTGCAAGTGAAAAAGGTATCGACTTAGGCTTCTTTATAGATCCTTCACTGGAGACTCCTCTAAAAGGGGATCCAACTAAGATTAAAGAGGTTGTTATTAACCTTCTTTCAAATGCTGTTAAATTTACAGGTAATGCTGGAGCTATCTATGTTGATATTAGAAGATTGGAAGCGGAGAGAGATGGCATAACTAGAATCCAGTTCCAAGTTAAAGATAGTGGTATCGGTGTAACGAAAGAACAAAAATCAAAAATCTTTGAAGCATTCTCTCAAGCAGATACATCAACTGCAAGAAAATATGGTGGAACAGGTCTTGGTCTTACTATTTCAACTAGCTTTATAGAACTTATGGGTGGTAAACTTGACCTTGAAAGTGTTGTTGGTGAAGGAACTATGTTCTTCTTTACACTAGATTTTGAAGAGGTTGAAAAAGAGATTGAAACGAAAGAAAATGCCTATTCAAATATTAGTGTTTTAGTTCAAGAATCATCACATAAAGTTAAGAAACAGGAAAACTATCTTCTTGAATATTTAGATTTTTATGGTGTAAGTTATACTAAATTTCAAGAGATTAGTGAGATTAAAGCACTTCAAACAATGATGAACTACGATATGTTATTTATAGATCATGAGTACTCATCGGAGGATGAACTAAAATCCTATGCTGATCAATCCCAAGAGTTAGTCATCTTAACAAAAGCTACATTTATGAAGAAAATCGATTCTATGGATTTAGATCTGTTTAAAACTCTTTATGAACCATTAAATGTTGCTAAATTATCTCAAGTGTTGGAAAACTTTCATAAACAAAGTTTTACTGGTGAAGTAAAGAAAATCACTAAAAAGTTTACTGCTGGTTCAACAAAATTTAAAGCAAATGTTTTAATCGCAGAAGATAATATCATCAATCAAAAGCTAATCAAAAGAACGATGGAGGATTTAGGTCTTACTATCACAATAGCAGCCAATGGTCTTGAAGGTTTCCAAAAACGTAAAGATGGTAACTTTGATATGATGTTTATGGATATCAATATGCCATATATGGATGGTGTTGAATCTACTCAAGAGATATTAGAGTGGGAGCAAGAGTACAACCAACCTCATGTTCCTATTGTAGCACTTACTGCAAATGCTCTTAAGGGAGATAGAGAGAGATTTTTAGACGCTGGTCTTGATGAATATACAACTAAGCCACTAGTACGTAAAGAGATAGTGTCTATCTTAACTACATTCCTTTCTGATCATATTGTCGATATAGATGCAAGTGAAGATAAAGATACAACTCCAGAAAAACCTGCCACAAAACCAAAAAGAAAGATGAAAGTCTCGGGTGCTGATGATTTAGAGGAAACTCCTAAACCAAAAAGAAAGATGAA
>JAYEGK010000173.1:0-5939 GCA_034716265.1 Campylobacterota bacterium | reverse complement strand
TCGATATAGATGCAAGTGAAGATAAAGATACAACTCCAGAAAAACCTGCCACAAAACCAAAAAGAAAGATGAAAGTCTCGGGTGCTGATGATTTAGAGGAAACTCCTAAACCAAAAAGAAAGATGAAGGTCTCGGGTGCTGATGATTTAGAGGAAACTCCTAAACCAAAAAGAAAGATGAAAGTCTCAGGTGCTGATGATTTACCTGATACTCCTATAGAAAAAGTAGAAGGTTATAAAGCTGATGTTTTACTCGCTAAAAAGAGTGCTTTTGAATCAAAGATAGTTATAAAAGCTCTTAATGAACTTCAAAAGAGTTATGAGTCGGTATCATCTAAAGAAAACTTAGAGGAACTTATTAAAATAAATAACTATAAAACAGTTATCTTTGATAAGGATTATACCGATTTAGATATAGCAGAGTTCTCATCTATGGTAAAAGATTTAAACGATACAAAAGAGTTTAAATCTAAATTAGTATTATTAAATAAACCAAGTGCTGAAATAGATACAGATGATAACAACTTAGTAGATGAAGTTATCAATGAAAAAGTTTCTAAAGAGTTATTAGCATCAGTTTTTGAAAAATTAAGTTAAAAGGAAGATAATGGAAAGAGATGATTTAGTTGTTTTAGCAGTTGATGATGATAAAATCAACCTTATGTTACTTCGTTCACTATTAGCAAAAAGTGAAATAGTTATCGAAGTTATTGAAGTTATGAATGGTCAAGAGGCCATTCGTCAACTTAAAGGTAGAGATGATATCGATGTTATGTTACTTGATATTATTATGCCAATTATGGGTGGATTAGAGACTATTCAAGTAGTACGTGCCGATGCAAATATCAAGCAAGTTCCTATCATCGTTTTAACTACTGATGAAACAAAAAGAGAGGAAGCACTAGAGCTTGGTGCAAATGACTTCTTAATGAAACCTATCAACAAAACAGACCTCATAACAAAGATGCAGTCTGTTGTTATCTAGTAATAGATAGATTTTACCTATAACTCTTATGAATAAAAGAGTTATTAGGTACTAACTGAAAAGATGTTAAGTTCATAAAATCAAGATCTGAAAGATTATCCCCCGCTCCAATAGTCAAGATGGGTTGTTCCTTCTCTATCAAATGCTCTACCGCAAACTTTTTATTTAAAAAATTTGGTAATATTCCAAAGGAATTATCATTCTCATACAGATAAAAATCACCATTTTTATCTATAAAATCACTCAAAACATCTTTCACTTGCTCTAATATACCTGCATCATCGATACTGTATTTATTATAAACACTGATATAAAAATCAGCTATTGTTTTAACAACTAGATTTAATCCAGCATTTTTAAAATCATAAAGAAGCTCATTTAAAACAGTATCGATAGACTCTATTTTATTATACTCTTGATCCATCTTCTCTTTCCACTCTCTATCTATCTCGTTATCTATCAAGATAGTTCCCCCAAAGTTTAAAATAGCATATTTTATTCTCTCTTTTTGAGGAAAAATAGTTCTATTATAGGAGGCTATATCTCTAGCTGTTGTTGGTATAAATGTAATATTTGAATCTATAAGAGTATCTATAAGAACTTTTGTTCCCTCATAAAAAAAAGAGTTCTCTTTCCCCTCTTTTGTATAACCACCCACAACTGTATTTTTATCAAAATCTGTCTTTCGTCCTGTTTGAATAAGTGTGTCGTCTATGTCACTAAACATAAATATTCTATTTGGCATTTTTTTCCTTTACTTTTGTATTATCCATTTTCTTCTAACCCATAGTTCTCATAACGCTTAACAATACTTTTCGCCCAATTAGAGTGTGTACTCTTCTCATACATTCTATTATTATGGTTAAATATTGCACTCTCCTCATTTAAAAGTTTTTTTGCTATATAGAGACTCTCTTGAGTTACTTTATAGCTCTCCTGTATTAACTCTACCTGTTTTGGATGGATAGAAGTTTTATTAAATATTTGATGCTCTCCATCACTCACTAACTCCCTTTGAAGAGTATTTAACTCTCCAAAACAGCTATACACAGTTGATGAGATATGATAACCATTTGGTTTAAATATATTTATAATGTTGGAGAGGACTAGATAAAGAGGCATTATCTCATAGATAGTTTTATGACAATCCCTCATCGTATTTAACATGCTTAAAATATCTTCACCACCAATACGAACAACCAATATTCTCTCTTTAAATGGTTCTAACTCTTTTAAAATATCGTTAAGTTTTTGATTATTAAATACATCTTTTGTTTCTAAAATAGGCATCAGATAAAAATGGTTTTCTTTAATAAATATAGAGAGATATTCAGCGATATTAGAGCTTTCAAACTTAGCCAAAGCAAATCCATCAATAGTATCTATATTTTTAAACTCCAGTATCTCTCTTAAGTTTTTAATATCTCGTGGTCTTACAAAAACTTTCAAATCAGTAGGTTTAAAAGTTTCAATCAGATTTTTCAATATTTTCATACCACTCTCTAAATCACAAAGAGCAGTAGAATCTTCTAAACAGATAACAATAGATTTTAAAAATGGATATTTTTCCCGTTTTAAAATCGGTTCTAAATTTTTATGTAAAATAGGGATATAGAGTGTTGCCCCTAATTGGTAATAATCTATTTTTCTCACTTCAAAACATCCTTAATAATAGCCAAAGCAGTATATGGTAAATTTTTATCTTCTACAATTTTAACATCTTTCTCTTGTGCTAAATGTATAAGATGTGCAACATCTTTTGCCATTAAATCTTTTACCATTATTAAGTAGGGAATACGGCGAAGTAAAACACGTGTACTCTCACCGATACCAGGTTTTATATAGTTTATATCTCTAATATCATACTCTTTTTGTGTTTTCACTAAAAAGTTATTTATATTGATATTAAACTCACTATCTTTAGAAACAAGTGGAATTTTTTCAACCTCTAAATCTTTTATTATCTCCATAATAGAATCGATAAACCATAAACTCAGATCACTTTTTTCATACTCTTTATAATATTTACATCCATGAAAATCACCCTCTTGAATATGCTCTTCATTTAGGATACTTCGACTTACTAAACCAGAGATAGTAGAGTTCAAAGCTGATGAAGGGATAAGATAATCATCATTGTTTACAGCAAAATCTGCAACACTTGCTATATCTGATACAACGTAGAGATTATCACTAACATTTGAGCTATTTTCCATGTTAAACCTAGCGATAAACTCTTTTAGCTCACGATTGATAACACCCTTCCCTGTCCATCCATCTACAAATATAAACTCACTCTCTGGATGATTTTTTAAGATATGTTGGAGTGCTAAAGTGTCTATCTCCCTATCACGTATAATAGATATAGCATAATGTTTTACCTCTCTTTTAAAAATATCTCTCAAAACACGTTTTAGCAACACCCCAATAGGTGTTCCAGCACGTACTAAAGAGATAAGAACAATATCCTCTTTAAGAGTTAAGTTATAAGCCATAGTTAAAATATCGTTTGCAAACTTCATCTTATTGAGTTCATAGGTTTTATAAAAAATCTTCAGATAATCCTCAGTAGGTTCATACTCCCGACTAATCATCATAGAGTAATGAGAGTTCCCACTTTGAATAAGTCTCTCTTTTTTTGCAACATCTGTGAACTCTATATCTATAACCTTTAACAAAAACTCTACATCATCTTTTAGGTAGCTACCATGAAACATCTTTTTTCTCCTAACTCTTTTGTTTTAACTGATTTACTTGATTATTTTTTTGTGTAAGTTGTTTAGCTTGATTTGCTATTTTTGTTTTTTTCTCTTCCAACTCTTTTTTTAACTTCTCTATCTCTTGTGCTAGAGTTTTTTCTTTTTGTGTCTCTTGATTTAACAATTCAAACAGATCATCACGACGATACAGATCAACAAATAGTTTTAAAACATTCCAATCTTTCTCTTTGAGAGTTGGCTCTAGCTTACTTATTTTGTCTGCTATAACATTTATCTCACGAGGTATCCAACTTAAATTTACCGATTGCTCCTTAGATGCTTTTTGGATATATTTATCATTTACCGCACTTAAATTATCACATAAGATATGACTATTTTTATAGTTATGCTTTTTGATATAAAAGATAGCATTAAATATCGCATATCTTTCCGCTTCGCTACTATTTGTACAGTTCTCTAACTTCAAAATATGTGTTAAACTTTTTTCAGGGTCATAAAGGCTTATTTTAAACTCTGTCTGAATATCATTACCTGATGCATCTACATATATTATTCTTCTTTTTTCACTCACTCTTTTCTCCTCAAAATTCAATAAAAAATCCATTATCTTTTACTATTTTAGTAAGTTTAGGGATATTCTCTTTTAGCACTATCACTCTATAACCCTCCGCTTTTATGATTAACTCTTTTAACTTTTTATTTTTCATAAAAAGAGTAAGCAATTTTTTGTTATCTTGCAACTCAATAACAACCTGCTTTAGATCTCTTTTTAAAAGATTGCTATTCTCTTTTATCTCATGAAAAAATGTTTTAAAAACTTGTGGAGGATTTTTTTCTATTTTATTATAAAAAGCATCTATCTTTAGATTTAATAGTTTCATATTTTTACAATCTTTAAAGATTTTTGCATAACTTAAAATATATCTATTTTCATCATATTTTTCTGTAAAGGGTTCTAGTTTTGCAACAGAAAGTGTATCTTTTTCATCTAGGGTTATGATAGGTTTATATTCATCAAACTTTAATGATTTGATTTTTTTTGTAACTACTCTTTTTTGCTTATATTTTTTAGTAAATCCAAAAATATATTTTCCAAGTTCAGTAAACTTTATATATCGCAATCCATCCCATGTAGTGATATACTTTTTTCCTTTGGCAACTATGTGACTTGAACTTACTGGTTCATCATATCTAAGCTCAAAAAGACCTAATGATGCTAAATAAAAAAATATACCTTTCATAACAGGTTCAAACATTAGTAAGTTATAATTTTCTTCTGTATCACAACTATAAATCTTATCTTCACTACTAAAACTATAAAACTCTGTTCTATTTTGCTTTTCTAGATCAAATCGTAAATTTCTATATTTTGCAAATCTTAAAATATTTTCTATACTTATCCAACTATCAGTTGGCATATTAGTAACTATTGTTTTAGCAGTAGTAAACAGATCTAATTCAGAAGATGAATAATCATATCTAACTCTTTTTAGATGGGATGCTAAGACTCTTGTAATAAAAAAACTAGCCTTATGTTTAAATTTGTCTTCTACAAATTTTTTCAAAGAGAGAAGTTCTGATGATTGAAATCCCTTATCTAAAGAGTATTGATATGCAAAACTTCTCGTAAGCATATCTATTGCAAAAGTATCTAATCTCTTTTCGTTGTAAAACTCATTTGTTCCCGTAGAGCTTTTGAGAAGAGTTAATGTTTTGGCTAATGGTTTATCTCCTGTTTTTCCAAACTCAACAAGATTATTTGAGAGCATTCGCGATATTTCATCTATAAAATTAAAAATCTCAGCTTCATTACTATAACTATATTTTGTATCCTCTAAATTTTCAACTTTTTGTAGATGATAATCATTTGGAATAGGATAGCAAAGTTTTAAAATTTTACGGATATTTGTATTAATGCTAAGAGTATCTCTATCTCGTGAATAGTCCCATCCTTTTATCCTAACCACTAATGAAAGTTCATCATCTAAACTTTTTTTTGTCTCTCCATAGATAGATTCTAAAGAGGGGAATTTATAATTAAATAGATTTTGAATATACTCTGTTTCAAATGCATTCTCTTGCCAAATAAGATTTTCATAAAGAGATTTTGATATTTTAGTTTTTATTAATCTATTATATATAGTTCTTATCTTTCCCTCATCTAAAAAGATAGGGAGTAGATGTGTTACTAAAATAGCTTTTCTTGTTGCATAAGGATTTTTAATATCTAATCCT
>JAYEGK010000172.1:0-2336 GCA_034716265.1 Campylobacterota bacterium | reverse complement strand
TATCTATGTTGGTAAGACTATCTCTGTTCAGTCAACCTCAACAGTTGGAACAACAGGACTACCCACAGCATCTTATAAACGAGAAGATATCGGTTTAACACTTAAAATCAAACCACGTGTTTCCTCAAACGATAAAGTAGGTTTAGATGTAGAAGTTATTTTAGAAAATCTTCAAGCTCCAGATGCAGTTGGAAATCCTGTAACCACAAAACAGGAGGTAAAAACACAGATAATCCTTCGTAGTGGAGAGGATATCTTAATAGGTGGATTGGTAAGAAACTATATCCTTAAAAGTGTAGAGAAGATTCCTCTTTTATCTGATATTCCTTGGATTGGGGATTGGTTATTTACCTACAAAAAAGAGGATAGAGTTAAAGATAATTTAGTAGTTATCTTAACTCCCTATGTGATAGATAAGAGTGAACAACTCTCAGAACTTCAAAAAAGTCTCGGTGAATTAGCAAATCTACAAGATAGATATAATATTGAGGTAATCGATGCAATGCAAGAGAGAATAGAGCAAAACGACAATAATATGAGTAATAATTAAAGATGTTAGATTTAGATCCTCTTCATAATTTAAAACTAGAGATATATGAACCAGATGATGTAATCATAGATATAAGTGTTAAAAACTATCTTCTTTTTAGTGAACTCAATAGTGAGATTTGTGCATTTATGAGTGAACGTTATCTTATAGAAGCAAGTAACTACTATACAAAGCTTTCAACAAGATATCCTCTATTTATGCTAGATGAGGACTCTTACGACAGACTTTACAATAAATTTTTAGAACTTCGTACAGATAAAGCGATAGAAACGATGCAGGAGGATACAGATACAGAGGAGGATGAAGAAAATCTTTCTCTTACCGATTTTTTAAGAACATCATCTGATATTTTAACTTCTGAAGAGTCTGCTCCTATCATTAAATTTGTAAATGCTCTTTTTTATCAAGCTGTTAAGAAAAGGGCTTCAGATATCCATATAGAGGTGCAGGAAAAACGGGGAGAGGTTCGTTTTCGTATAGATGGGATGTTGGTTAAAAATGCTGATTTAGATAAAAAGATAGTCAATCTTATTGTTAGTCGTATAAAAGTTATCTCAAATCTTGATATCTCTGAGAAACGTATCCCCCAAGATGGACGTACACAGATAAAAATAGCGGGGGAAACTTTAGATATTCGTGTTTCGGTTTTACCTACTTTTTATGGTGAGAGAGTGGTTATGCGTTTGCTTATGCAAAGTTCACAGATACCAAAGATAAATGAACTCGGTTTTAGTGATGTACTTATCGGAGATGTAAAAAAACTGTTACGCTCCTCTCACGGTATCATTCTTGTAACTGGTCCAACTGGTAGTGGTAAAACAACATCTCTACACTCATTTTTACGTGAAGTGGAATCTCCTGAAAAAAATCTTATTACAGTTGAAGATCCAGTAGAGTATAAATCTGAAAATATCGCACAGATTCAAGTTAATGAGAAAGTTGGACTTACTTTTGCTGCAGCACTTCGTTCTATCTTACGTCAAGATCCAGATGTTATTATGATAGGGGAGATTCGTGATGAGGAAACCGCTGCTATATCTGTTCGTGCAGCACTTACGGGTCACTTAGTGTTTTCAACACTTCATACAAACTCCGCAGCAGCGACAATCTCAAGACTTGCAGATATGAATGTAGAACCCTTTCTTATCTCATCCTCTTTATTAGGGATATTAGCACAACGCCTTGTTCGTGTTTTATGTGATGAGTGTAAAGAGGAGGATGTTATAGCTGAAGATTTTGCAGAGGATTATAATATCCCTAAAGATACTCAGATATATAAAGCTTGCGGATGTAAAAGCTGTAATTATAGTGGTTTTTCTGGACGACGTTCTATCGGAGAGATATTAGTTATGAATGATATGGTCAAAGAGCTTCTTAAAACTACAACAGATGAACATACGATAAAAACTGCCCTTGAAGCAGATGGTCTTAAAACTATCTCACTACAATTAGCACAGATGCTTTTAAATGGTGAAACATCGTTAGATGAAGCTATCCGAATCGGTTTAGGACATGCTTAAAAAGAACTCTTCAAGTAAAGAGGGTTTTACTCTTATAGAGGTGATGATAGCGGTAGTGATTATATCTACGGTTATTATGGCTCTTTTGGAGATGTTTGCAAACAATATTCATATATTTTCTACCCTCACAAAAAAAACTCAAATCAATCAATACTCCTCATTTTTTATCTCAAATCCAGATGTAGGTTTAGAGGATGAAGATGCTCTTACTCTCTATGATTTAATCGATGATTTTGATATCGAAGATGATTTAAGACGTGAGTTAA
>JAYEGK010000171.1:0-2346 GCA_034716265.1 Campylobacterota bacterium | reverse complement strand
CATCTGTCACTTGAGAGTTGTTAGATACATTTTGAGCTTTAAAGGGGGCTACTTTTATTCCTCTATGGTGTAAAAGATAGGTTATGGCAAAGGCAAGTGTTGATTTACCAGCATCGCTACTTGTTCCAAATATGCTAAGTGAGTTCATTTTGTGACTTAAAGTTTTTTAAATTTAAATTTGACATCTACACCACCACCTTACTAGCCAACAACATCTTAGAATATCCACCACAATTTTCTCCAACATATACAGTTGGATACATGGATATTAAAATATCATCCTCTATCGGCATACCATTGACAAAAAGAAAACCACTTGCATTTACATAATCTTTTAACTCTTTAAAATAGTCTGTTGAGATTGTTCCTATCTCATCTAAGATACAGTGACTTACCATCTTGTTACCTTTTACTATATTTTTACTTACCAACTGAAGTATAGAGATATTTATGATACTTTTTACAAGTGTAGATGTACCATTTGAACCAACATCATTAAGTGTTTGTCTCCATTTGAGGTCATTCCCCTTCTCTATCACTTTAAACTCTAGCACAAAACCACTCTCTAAGTTCATATACTCTTTTGTGGTTCTTAAAAGTGTTACTAACTCTACTATTTTACTACTCAACTCATTTTGTATATTTTTATCGTCACTCTTTTCATTAAAAAGACCACTTAAAAACTTATCGTTATTTTCACTATAAAATGTTGCAATATCTTGCAAACTATTTAAAACTTCACTATTTGCATTTTGAAATCGTATCTCTATGCTATCTATTACATTAAAAGATTCTACCGCTTTTCTTACTCTATTTCGGAGGTTCATCACCTCACTCTCAATATCTAAAATAGCCTCATCAAAGATACCTAACTCTTTACGTATAAAAACTAAACTACTTTTAAACATCTCAGAAGACGTCTCTTTTAAGATTTTAATCTTATCTTTTTCTATATATTCCACTAAGTTTTTAGCAATTTTTAGATAGTTTGAAAAATGACTCTCTATATTATCATCTATAATCTCTATCTTAAAAATATTATTACTACTCAAACCTTTTAATGCACGTTGTGTTTGTAGCTCAATTTTTGATATATATTTTTCTATCTCTTTATAACTATCACCTACTTTTTGTACTAGGGAGAGTATAAACTCTTCATTGTCAAAAACTGTTAGATCACTCTCTATATAATCGATAGTTATACTATTTTGTATCTCTTTTTCTAACTCTGTACTCTCTATCTCTCTTTTATAACTCTCACTAAATGTTTTAAAGATTACTCTACTTTTTTTGATAGCAGAGAGTTTCTCAGCGATAGCACCACTTTTAAGCTCCTGCTCTTTACTGAGCGATAGTAACTCTTTTTCAAGATTTTCAAAAGTAAACTTATTATCATTAAAAATCTTTTGCATCGATGGAATTTTTGATATTTTCTCTTGATACTCACTAAGATAAACCATCACATAACCACTATTTTGTTTAATATTATCTAGTTTTTTAGATAAAATCTCTATCTCAGAGAGAATAGATTTTAGAAGATTATCATCTATTCCCTTCTCCTTGAGTAGTTCAAAAAGCTCCTCTTTTACTTTTTGGGACTCTTTTATATAATCACTCTCTCTATTTTGAAGATCTTGTATCTCTTTTTTATCTAAAAGAGTTAAAGAACTATCGATAGACGCTATCTCCTCTTTTATCTCACTCTTTATAGATTCTGTTATAAAATCTATCTCTTTAGTTACATTTTCTATCTTCTCTTTTAAGATATCTAAAAGGGTATTTTGTTCTATATATTTTCTGTTTAACTCTTTTGTTTTGATATCTTTTTGCTTATCTGCTTCTGTTTTTGCATTTTCAAGATTTAAAAGAGCTATATCTCTATTTTTTATATATATTCGTTGCTTCTCATCTAACTCTTTTTTAAGAGCATAAAGAGTGGAACGTTCTCTATTTTTTGTTTTTGTTTCATTGGATGCTGTTGCCTCTAGTTTCTCACTCTCTAGTACCGCTCTTTTATTAGATTTTTTCAGTTCATTTTTAATAGACTCTAGTTGATTTAAAAGTTGAGTCTGCTTATAGTTGTTTGAAAACTCCTCATCAAAAGTTAACTCCAAACCAAAAATAGCACTCTCATTCTCTATCTCTCTTGCACGAAATGCAACTTCAGAAAATAGTATCTCATCTTTGAGGTAGGTTACTATCTTCTCTCTATTTTTCACTCGGTTTTTATTGAGATATCCATAGAGATTTGTACTATTAAAATCAAGTTTTCGTTCTATCTCTCTCTTTCTCTCTTGGAGATGCTCTTTTTCTCTGTTTATCATATCGGAGAGTTTATCTTTTTGA
>JAYEGK010000170.1:0-11746 GCA_034716265.1 Campylobacterota bacterium | reverse complement strand
CTATTTTTTTCCTCTATCGATTTAGTGGCTTTTGCTACCTCTTTTTTTAAAATTATTTGACGATAGATAAAGAGAAATATGATGAAGGTAAATAGAGCGATAAGTTGCCATATTAAAGTGTAATCTATCGATTTATCATATTTAACAGACAGCCAATTATTTAAAATTTTCTGTTTCTCTTTAGGTTCTATCATCGAAACACTCTTTTCAAAGATAGAGAGTAGGTTTTTATCATCTATTCTTACACCGATGCTAAGACGCCATGTATCATCTAGTTTAGCAGCAATTTTCAGTTTACCTATAAAACTTTTTTGAAATAGATGGGTAATGGATACAACTGTTCCTATATATCCAAAGAGTCTACCATCTGCTACCTTTTCTAAACCATCTTGGATATTATCAACTTCAACTATATTTAAGTTGGGATATTTTTTTTGTAATATCTCTAAGAAAGCATAATCTTTTGGAATACCTATTTTCTCATCTGTTAATGCATCGATACTACTAACAAATCGAATATCAAGTTTGGTGGCAAGGACAAGAGGTATATGCATATAGGGCTTTGTAAAGTTTAAATACTCTTTTCTCTTGGGAGTTGACATCACCAAAGATAAAATATCACATTTTTTTTCTCTGATATACTTTAAAGATTGACTCCAACTACGAGTAGTCACTACCTCTATGGGGATAGATATGTTTTTTTGAAATATTTTAAAATAATTGCTACTTATTCCGATATGTTTGCCATCTTTATCAAAGCTTTCAAAAGGCATCCAATCTGGATCTATACACATTTTTATATTTTTTTTATTTTCTAGGTATCGCTTTTCTATTTTTGTGAGATTAAGTGCTTTATCATTAAAAATTAGATCATCTACAACTATCTCTTTTTTTATAAATCCCAATTTGACCAAAACCACTTTTTTCTATCTTATAAAAAGCGAGTTCTTTCAGTTTTTTTGCTTCAAACAGTAGAGCCTCTTTTGATTTTCCTTGGATGTTATATTTACGTAAAATAAGTGCAACAGTTTCATCTATATGATCAAAAGCATAGAGCCAACCCTTTAGAGAAGCATTTTGAAAATTTATAGTTCTCTGTTTATGATGTGTAGTTTCGTGAGTAGATGTAAAAAGTATATCACTATAAAAATCAAACCCATAATCTTTAGGATCAAAAACAGAGTATTGAACCCCTTTTTCTTCAAGTAAAAAGGTTTCATTAGATATATAGGATGTCATTATATCGGTTTTTTCCTCTATCAAATCATCTATATCAAAAGAGTGATCTATATAGATTAAGTCATTTTTATCAATACCAGCTTTAGATAACATCGCTTGAGTAGCTACTAGCTTTTCAGCATCATTACTACTCATAATTTTTTTTCCTGAAAAATCATGGATATTATCTATATTTGTAGAGAGGAGAACTAAAGGAGATGATTGAAATATAGATTTTAATAGTTTAATATCCGAACCCTCCGATCTGTTTATTAGAAGAGATGAACGACCAATTCCGTAAGTTGTTTTAAGAGAGACAACATCATTTACTATATCTGTTTTTAAGTTATATTTTTTCAGTGTAACATCTAGTCCAACATCGCGGTAAAACCCCTTCTCTTTTGCCATATAGTATCCAGCAAATTGAAATTGATCCAACCATTGAAGTTGGAGAGAAATTTTTTCTAACTCCTCTGCATTGATCAAGGAGTTAGTTAAAAAATAAAAGATAAAAAAAATTTTAATATTACTACTGATAATAAAATCCTATCGATATAAATTATTTATAATATATCTTAGAAAAGTTAAATTTTTGTTTAAAAGTTGTTTTAAATAAAGCCTATATTATAATAGGTGTAGAAATAAATATTTAGGAATAATAATGAGTATAGGAATTTTAGATATTGTAAAACCAGGTGTTCTTTTTGGAGAAGATGTTCAAAAAGTGTATAACCATGCAAAAAAAGAGGGTTTTGCTATTCCCGCTGTAAATGTTGTTTCCACTGATTCTATTAATGGTGTTTTAGAAGCTGCAGCAAAGGTAAATTCACCTGTAATTATTCAGTTTAGTAATGGTGGAGCATCCTATTATGCAGGAAAGGGTTTGAGTAATGAAAATGAAAAGTCTGCAATAGCTGGGGCTATAAGTGGTGCGATTCATACTCATATGATGGCTGAGGCTTATGGTGTTGCAGTTATTTTACATACTGACCATGCTGCTAAAAAATTACTCCCTTGGATAGATGCTCTTTTAGATGCAAGTGAAAGCCATTTTAAAACTCATGCTAAACCACTCTTTTCATCACATATGTTAGATCTTTCGGAGGAACCGATAGAGGAGAATATAGCTATCTCTAAAGCATATTTAGAACGTATGGCAAAGATAGGAATGAGTATAGAGATAGAGTTGGGGGTAACAGGTGGAGAGGAAGATGGTGTTGATAACACAGATATAGATAATGCACTTTTATATACACAGCCTCAAGAGGTAGCGTATGCTTATGAGGAGTTAAGTAAAGTATCCCCACACTTTACGATAGCTGCATCATTTGGAAATGTTCACGGTGTCTATAAGCCTGGTAACGTTACATTAACTCCATCTATCTTAGATAACTCTCAAAAATATATTGCAGAGAAGTTTAAGACAGAAGAAAAAGCAGTAAACTTTGTATTTCATGGTGGTTCAGGTTCTGCACCTTCTGAGATTAGTGAAGCTATCGGTTATGGTGTTATAAAGATGAATATCGACACGGATACTCAGTGGGCTGCATGGATTGGGGTAAGAGATTATTATGAAAAAAATCGTGATTATATGCAAACTCAAATAGGAAATCCAGAGGGTGAGGATAAACCAAATAAAAAGTATTATGACCCAAGAAAGTGGTTAAGAGATGGTCAAAAAACTTTAGTGCAACGTGTTGAAGTTGCATTTAAAGATCTTAATGCATTAGATAGAAACTAAGAGTATTTTATACTCTTAGTGTAACTCCTTATATATATCTTCAATAGAGTGAATCTCTGGATTTTCTATATAGTAGTGATTGAGGAGTTGATTTAATCTGTTTTGATTAAATCTCCAAAAATGTTTTGTATCAAACTTTTCATCATCTTTTACTTTTTGAAAAAGTTCAAGAGTAGTAGGAACTTCATCACTCTTTTGAATAACCGATAGGATTAAATCGATTAGTTCCTCTTGTGATGCCTCTGTTGTATCATCATCCGCTAACTCTTCATTTGGCAAAAAAGCATATATCTTCCATATACTTACAATCAATAGGAGTATAAAAAATATCATCATAACTGTTGCTGTATCTAGTTCCATCTAAACCCTTTGTAAAAATCTACTAAGCTCTTTTTCTAACTCATCTGTATCGATAGGTTTCCCTACAAAACCATCCATTCCGGCATCCATAAACATCTTTTTATCTGATTCTAAAACACTTGCTGTTAAGGCTATGATAGGAGTGAATATAAGACTACTTTTTTCCTCATATTTTTTAATACGTTTCATCGCTTCGATACCGTTAAGTTTAGGCATATTCTCATCCATAAGAACAAGGTCAAATTTCTGTTTTTGAAATATATCAACAGCCTCTAAACCGTTGTTTGCAACAGTGTATTCTATCCCATAATCATCTAAAATAAGAGATATCAACATCTGATTTGTTTTATTATCCTCTACTATCAAGATAGATGCATCAAACTGAACCTCATTTTCCTCCTCTACATCATCTGTTTGAACAGTTTTTACCTCCATAGTTTCAAGGTCACTAGTATTTATCGATTGAGATATCATTTTTGGTGTAAATGGTGTATATAAAGGTTGTATATGGTTAAACTGAGCAAGTTTAACTGTTGATGATTGGAGTATGGCAACGGTAGGTATCTCTGAGTCGACAACCTCTTCATTATACGCATCATCAGGAATAAAAAATAGCATATCATAATCATCTTTTTGATATTCACTCAGCGCAACAATATCTGTTAAACCAAAGTTAGTGAGATATCTTTTGATTAAATCAAAATAGCTATTAGAACTGTTTTGAGGAGTCAGAATAGCAAATCTATATCGATTTAATCTCTCTTTATCGATTAGATGTTGCGGTTTTTCATCGCTAATCTCAATAGGGATAGTTAATGTAAAGGTAGAACCTTTACCCACTTCGCTATGAAGAGTAATATCTCCATCCATAAGTGCTGCTAGTTTTGAAGATATAGAAAGACCTAATCCTGTTCCTCCATATTTTCTTGTTGTTGAGTTGTCAGCTTGTTCAAAGGCGGAAAAAACTTTAGAGATATTCTCCTGAGCTATACCTATACCACTATCTTTAACAGAGATAATGAGACTATTTTCTTTAGAGATAATCTCTACTTTTATCTCTCCATATTCAGGTGTAAACTTGATGGCATTACTGAGTATATTTGATAAAATCTGTTTGACTCGAACAGTGTCTATCTTAATAGAACTAGGCATATTTGGATCTATATACACAGTATATAAAAGATGTTTTTCATAGGCTTTTGATGCAAAAAGTAAAACAGCATTACTAAACTCATTTAATGGATCGATATTTTGTTTATCTATATTAAATTTTCCACTTTGGATTTTAGAAAAATCTAAAATATCATTGATAATTGTTAAAAGAGAGTTACTACTTGTATCGATAATATCAAGATAGTTTAAGGACTCTTCATCTTTTATACGTTTTTTAATAAGAGTAACAAACCCAAGAATAGCATTAAGAGGTGTTCGTATCTCATGGGACATATTGGCTAAAAATTCATCTTTTGCTAGCTCTGCTTGAATAGCTTCATCTCTAGCGATAGTAATCTCTTTTATCTGCTGTTCTAGCACTATTGTTTGTTCATATACTCTATCTTCAAGTGAACGATTGAGATCTTCTAGTGAGTTGGCTTGTTCATCGATTTTAGCTGTTATAAGCTCTATGAGTTCATTAAAAACAGATTTTAACTCCAGTAGATGAGGATTATGAGGATCATAATAGAGATGTTCGCTAAAATCACCATTTTTCATCAACATAACTATCTGTGTTGCTTCATTTATAAAGTTTCTATCCTCCTCTAGCTTTTTATCTATTATATCTATCTGAAGATTGATATTTTGTGCCATACTACTTATCTCATCATCTGAGTTTATGATAATTGTATCTGGTTTTTCTCCTTGAAAGTTTAAAAAACTGAAAAAATTGTTGATACCATTTTCGAGTTGAGAGATAGAGTGTTTTATCTTATTTGAAAGGTAGAAAATAGCTATAAGAAGTAATAAAATAGTAAAAAATGTGAGAGTAGTTTGAATAAAAATCAGCTCGTTTGTTTTTTTAATATCCTCTTTTATAGATGTAGATATTTTATTTAGAAGAAGTTTTTCAATTTTATGAAGTTGATTAATTCTCTCTGTGCTAATCTCAAACCAATCTTTATTACTAAAGACTATTTCTCTACTTTCAAGTGATTGGTAATATTTTAAAATATTTTTTTTATCTATCTTTTTGATTTCATTAAATGAATTTTGAAGGAGTAAAGCTGTTTGATACTCTTGTGTATCTTTATCGATAAGATCAAAATATTGTTTCATCAAGATGTTAAATCTTTTCTGTTTCAATTTAAAGTTAGTATAAAACTGTTTCTTACTTGATTGCTTATATCTCAGTAGTTCATAGAGCATACCACCATAGCCTACTGTTTTATATATATCATTCAAGAGAAGTTTTTTTATCTCATGGTCTAGTACTTTTTTACGAAGTGTAATAAGAGAGCTCTTGTGAATTCTTTTTTTTAAGTTTGTTAATTTCAGTGCTACCGTTTTATCCAATAAAAGATGCAGATCTTTATATCTATTTTTCTGTAAAGATATAAGGTTGTGAAACATATGCATCTTTTGATACGGAATCTCTTTTAAGTGTGAAAATGAACTTACTAATGCTCTTTCTTGACCCGCTAGTTCTTGGAACTGAACCATCTTTTTAATAGCGACAATATCAAGATTTATTTGATGTGAATCTACTTCTATACTTAAACTAGTTAAAATTGAGATAAGTTTACTATTAAGAGATGTAAAATAGTTAAACATAAGATCTATCTCTATATTTGAGTCTAAAACATCTTTTCTTATTTGAGAGAGCTTCTTTAACATCTCCATACTATTTTGGATATAGATAGTAGTGTCTATGTTAGAAGTTGCACTATTGTCTAGTTTATGAATAGATAGTTTGAACTTATTTAACTCTCTATCTGTTTTAATCTTTTGTTTTTTTAACATCTCTTCAAAAAAAGTTTTATTCACACCACCCTTAAGATAGCTTGAACTCACTCCTCTCTCTATCTGGAGTTCATGGAGTAGAGTAGAACTTTTATTCATTATCTCTAACTGTATCAACTCTTGTTTATTTTCAACTAATTTTGAATACTCAGCATTGAAATGGGTTATAGAAAATATAAGAAGTGTAACTATTGGAAGTGTAGCAACAACCAACAATTTTTTTGTAATATTAAATTGCATCAATTTACCTGTTTATTTTAGCATTCTTAGATTATATCATAAGAATTTTGTTAAAATTCGAGTATAGGAAAAAATATGAATGATAAAGTTTTTACAAAACCGATAAAGAAACAGTTTGAGTTTGATGAAGAGGTTGCTGCTGTTTTTGATGATATGTTGGAGCGAAGTGTTCCTTTTTACAAGGAATCTCAACAGATTACAGAGTTTTTTGCAATTAAAAATTTACCAGTAGATGGGATACTTTATGATTTGGGGTGCTCTACGGCAACGATACTTTTAAATATAGAGAGAAAAATAGAGTATCCTACCTCTATTATTGGACTAGATAACTCAGAAGCTATGTTAGCACAAGCTAGACGAAAATGTGAAGCTTATGGAGCGAAGATAGAGATTAAAAATGCAGATATTTTAGAGTATAACTATAAGATGGCAAATGTTTTTATCAGTAACTATACACTCCAGTTTATTCGTCCTTTAGTAAGGGAGGAGTTGGTCAAAAAGATTGCTACATCATTAAAGAAAGAGGGTGTATTTATATTTAGTGAAAAAGTTATCTCCCACCATTCAAAACTCAATAAAGATCTTATTGAATGTTATTATGATTTTAAAAAAGAGCAGGGCTATTCAGAGTATGAGATAATGCAAAAACGTGAAGCACTAGAAAATGTTCTAGTACCTTATAGTGAAGAGGAAAATATAAAGATGGCACTTAACTCTGGATTTTCTCATTGTGAAGTGGTTTTAAGGTGGGCTAATTTTGCTACATTTATAGCGATCAAGTAGTCTAATCTAAACCCATAGCTTTATAGGTAACGATATCATCTTCCCCACACTCTTTATGATAATAGCCTTGCAGATCATAATACTCTTTACAATCGCTATAATATTTTGCAGATATACCATGTTTATTGACACAGCCACTTAGTAGAAATGTTATCGTTATAAAAAATAGAGTTGTTTTTATCATAGTGAGATTATACCTTAAAAGTTTTTTTTGTTTTACAAAACTCTGTTAAGAAACACTCTTCACATTTTGGATTTTGAGCCGTGCAGATATAGCGACCAAAAAGAACCATCCCTTGATGCAGAGCATGAAGATCATTTTTAAACTTCTTTACAAGAGTAGCTTCTGTTTTTAGAGCTGTTGTATCATCACTCAGTCCAAGTCTATGTGAAACACGAAAGACATGAGTATCTACTGCCATTAGATTTGCACCAGTATACTCTATCATAACAACATTTGCAGTTTTTTGACCTACACCTGCTAAGCTCATTAAATCTTTGACATTCATAGGTATCTCTCCATCATAAAACTCAACAACTCTTTGTGCCATAGCGATAATGTTTTTTGCTTTATTATTAAAAAAGGAGCAACTATTTATAAAACTTTTGACATCATCGAGTTTTGCATTGGCCAACTCTTTTGGAGAGGGATACTTTAAAAAGAGGGGAGGTGTTAAAATATTGACTCGCTTATCGGTACATTGAGCAGAGAGCGCTACTGCTATTACTAGTTCATAGGCATTGTTATAGGTAAGTTCTGTAACCGCTTCATCATATCTCTCTACAAATAGTTTATGTATCTCTACTATCTCTTTTTTTGTTGCTTTTTTCATTGGAACTCTTTTTTTATAGTTAGGAAATTATTTTGTATTTTAACTTTTTTCGTGAGATAATCAAAATCTGTTTAATAACTATTAACATAAGAGTATTAAACTTTTTTATATTAAATGCTCAAGGAAATCTTAAAATGAAACAAGTAACAAAACTACTATCTGCTATACTAATCACAAGTTCAATAGCAACAGCACAAACTTTAGTAACTGTAAATGGTTCAGCTATTACACAAAATGATGTAGAAACTGCATTGATGAACGCTACTCAAGGGAGATTTAATCAAGTTCCTGCTGATAAACAAGCTGAGTTTAGAGATCAAGTTTTACAACAGTTAATTGGTAAAGAGTTAGCATATAGTGATGCAAAAGCAACAGGTATACTAACTTCTAAAGAGTTTAAAGATGAGTATGAAAAAGTTCAAGAAAGAATTAAAAAAGAGTTAGCTGTTCAAGTTTGGCAGAAAAAACAGCTTGATGCTTTAACAGTTTCCAATGATGAACTAAAAAAATATTATGATAGAAACAAAGAGGAGTTTAATGAAAAAGAGAGTGTTCATGCTCGTCATATCTTAGTAAAAACAGAAGATGAAGCTAAAAAAATTATCTTAGAACTGAAACCTCTTTCTGGAAATATACTTAAAAATAGATTTATTGAGTTAGCAAAATCAAAATCTACAGGACCTAGTGGACCAAAAGGTGGCGATTTAGGAAGCTTTACAAAGGGTCAGATGGTACCAGAGTTTGATGCTCAAGTATTTAGTATGAAAAAAGGTACAATCACTACTGATGCAGTAAAAACTCAATTTGGATTTCATGTTATCTACTTAGAAGATAAAAAAATGGGTGCTATGAGAAAATATGATGAGGTTAAGTCATTTATTGAACAACGTCTTAAACTAGAAAAATTTAAAGAGGTTATGAAAGTGAAAATGCAAGCTCTTCATAAAAAAGCGACTATAAAATAGTGAAAAAATCTCCTATATCTAATATTATTTTAGATGGGAGAGAGTTTCTTGTCAAACGAGATGATCTAGTCGACCCCTATTTAGCAGGAAATAAATATCGAAAGCTCTACACTCTTCTCCAAACTGATTCAGATAGATACAACACAATAATCTCTTATGGTGGCTCCCAATCAAATGCAATGCTTGCAATAGCAGCTATGTGTAAACAAAAAGAGTGGAACTTTATCTACTATACAAAGCCTATTAGTCAAATACAAAAAGAGCAAACTATTGGTAACTATTATAATGCTATAACCTTGGGAATGGAGCATAAAGAGATTGAAAATAATCTATATAAAGATTTTATCTCTACTTTACGTTTAAATCTTGATGAAAAAACAGTTATTATAGATCAAGGTGGTGCAGACAGAATGGCGATAGATGGTTTGAAAGTTTTAGCTGATGAGATAAGAGAGAGTTCTTTACAGTTTGATGCCATTGCTACACCATCTGGGACAGGAACAACAGCCCTTCATTTAGCATTAGCTCTAAAAGAGTATAAAGTCTATACAACCCCCTCCGTTGGAGATAAAAAGTATCTTATAGAGCAGATGAGTGCATTGCAAAAAATACCCTCCAATTTAGAGATACTTGAACCATCTAAAAAGTATCATTTTGCAAAACCCTACAAAGAGTTTGTTAAAATCTATCAAAATCTTTTAGAGTCTGGTATAGAGTTTGATTTACTTTATGCACCCTCTCTATGGATATGCTTACTTGAACAAACAGAGGAAAAAATCTTATATATTCATAGTGGTGGAGTGAGTGGAAATGAGAGTATGATACAGAGGTATGAGAAGAAAGGCTTTTTATAAAAGCCTTCTGTTAGTCGATAAAAGTTACACTACTCTCTAGTTTGACACGAGCTGGTTGATAAGAGTTTATCTTCTCCTCTTTATCTTCATATCCTAATACAACACTATATAAAAGTGCAAGATTATCTGGAAGTTCTAGCTCTTTAGCTATCACTTTGCCAAACTCAGTAGTAGAACCTTGAGGACAACTTTCAACTCCAAACTCTTGGGCAGCAAGCATTATCGTTTGCATATATGCACCACAATCAATAAGTGCTCCTTGAGATTCATCAATATTAGCTTTATCTGTAGATACAAATATTACTGTTTGCGCTCCAAACCATCTAAAGTTATCTTTCCACATCTCGATTCTAGTTTCATTATCTTTTCTATCAACTTCCATCAATTTATAAAGTCCAGATCCAGTTACAATACGACGTTTTTTATAAGGATTTACCCATTTTACAGGATAATATTGAATAAACTGGTCATTGACAACACCCTCATCCATTTTTGCTATGACAGCATCACCAATTTTTTTTAAAAGCTCACCATTATTAATAGCATAAACACTCCATGGTTGCATATTTGCACCACTTGGTGTTTGTGCCGCAGCAGTTAAGATTTTTTCTAAAATATCTTTTGGTACAGGTTTTGGGAGGTATGCTCTTTTTGATGATCTATTATGTATGGCTTCTAGAACTGTTGGCATCGATATATCCTAATTTTTTACAAAATTATACCAAATTATTCTTACATATCTATATGACTCTTATAAACTAATATAACTTGACAGATATTGACTCAACTTGATATAATGATCTATCTTTAAAAATAGAAGGGATATAAAATGAGTAGCAATATATTTGAAAAATTAACACATAATATGACAGAGTCGATAGAGTCAGCTGTTTCACTAGCACTTCATAATAAAAATAGTGAGGTTGAGTTGGTTCATTTTTTATGGGCTTTACTTACAAATTCAAACTCTGTACTTAACCAGATGTTTAATAAAATGAATATAGATAAAACAGCGATAGAGTTAGATGTTAGAAGTATTGCAGAAAAATTATCTAAATCATCTTCTGTCACAAAAGAAAATATTAGACTCTCCAAAAATTTTGTTCACTCATTGGAAAATGGAGCAGGGTTTATGACTCAAAATGGAGATAACTATCTAGCAGTTGATACATTTATTTTAGCAAGTTTAAAAACTGAACCATTTTCAACTGTTTTAGCAAAATATACAGATCTAAGAGAGTTAGCGAAAAACTTAGAACTTTCTCGTGGTGGAGCAAAGATAGATTCTCAAAGTGCAGATGAAAACCTTGAGGCACTTGGAAAGTATGGAGTAGATTTAACAACTGAAGCATCAGAGGGAAAATTATCACCTGTTATTGGACGTGATGAAGAGATCGCTCGTATGATGCAGATTTTAATCCGTAAAACAAAAAATAATCCTATGCTTTTAGGAGAACCAGGGGTAGGTAAAACAGCTTTAGTTGAGGGTTTAGCACAACGAATAGAGAGTGGTAATGTTCCAACATCACTTCAAAATAAACGAGTCGTAGCTCTTGATATGAGTGCTTTAATAGCGGGAGCAAAATATCGTGGAGAGTTTGAAGATAGATTAAAAGCTGTAATAGATGAGGTAAAGGAGAGTGGAAACATTATTCTTTTTATCGATGAGATCCACACTATTGTTGGAGCAGGGGCTAGTGAAGGTTCTATGGATGCTGCAAATATATTAAAACCAGCATTAGCTAGAGGAGAACTGCACACAATAGGTGCAACCACATTAAAAGAGTATAGAAA
>JAYEGK010000169.1:0-2366 GCA_034716265.1 Campylobacterota bacterium | reverse complement strand
CGAGAAATGGCTAAGCATAAAGAGATAGAAGAGATTATCATTCATACTGGACAGCATTTTGATACAAATATGAGTGATATCTTTTTCGATGAGATGAAAATACCAAAGCCTCATTATAACCTTGGAATAAATGGAAAATCTCATGGAGCTATGACAGGACAGATGCTTGAGAAAATTGAAGAGATACTACTAAGAGAGAAACCCGATTGGGTTATGGTCTATGGTGATACCAACTCAACATTAGCAGGAGCCTTAGCTGCTAGTAAATTACATGTAAAAATTGCTCATATAGAGGCTGGGCTAAGAAGCTTTAATATGAAAATGCCTGAAGAGGTCAATAGAATTTTAACAGACAGGGTGAGTTCTTTACTTTTTTGTCCTACACAAAGCGCAGTAGATAATTTACAAAATGAAGGTTATCAAGATATTTCTACATGTAAAGTTATCAAAAATGGTGATGTCATGCAAGATGGTGCACTATTTTATGCAAAACTATCTCAAAAACCAAATGATTTACATGTAAAAGAGAATTATATTTTATCTACTCTTCATAGAGCAGAAAATACAGATAATTTAACTAGATTAAAAAATATAACCGATGCTTTAAATGAGATTGCGAAAAATAAAGAGATAGTGTTACCGCTACATCCTAGAACCAAAAAAATATTACAAGAAAATACATTAATACTTAATAAAAACATACAAGTAATCGAACCGGTTGGCTACCTTGAGATGATTTGGCTTATCCAAAACTCATCTATTATAATGACAGATAGCGGAGGATTACAAAAAGAGGCATTCTTCTTTAAAAAGCCTTGTATTACATTAAGAGATGAGACAGAGTGGGTAGAGCTCGTTGAAAATAATTTTAATGTTTTAACTGGTGCAGATAAAGAAAAAATTATCACTACTTGTAAAGAACATATTTTCAATGAAGATTTTGAGCTTAATTTCTATGGTATGGGTAAAGCCAGTGAAATAATAGTTAAAGAGTTACTTAAAAAATGAATATCTGGATTTTCAACCACCATGCCTTAACCCCAGATATGGGTGGTGGGACTAGACACTATGATTTTTCTAAAGAGTTGGTAAAAAAAGGTCATAAAGTCACCATTTTTGCTTCTAGTTTTCACTATTCTAGGCATCAAGAACTCAAAGAGTATTCAGGTGAGTACTTTTTACATGAAAATACCAACGGCATTGATTTCATCTGGTTGAAGACGCGACCTTATAAAGACAGTGGTATTGGTCGAGTCATCAATATGCTAGACTATATGAAAAAAGTACAAAAAGTAGCACTTACATGTAAAGAGAACCCTGATATTATTATCGGTTCATCTGTCCACCTTTTTGCAGTATACGCTGCCTATAAAGTAGCTAAAAAACTTAGAGTACCCTTCATAATGGAAGTTAGGGATATCTGGCCTCAAACACTTATAGATATGGGAATCTCAAAATGGCACCCTTTTGTACTGTTTTTAGGAGTTTTAGAGAAACTTTTGTATAAAAAAGCAGATAAAATTATTACGAACCTTCCTTTTGCTTATAAGCATATAGAGAAATTTGGAGTTAAAAGAGAAAATATTGTTTGGATATCCAATGGAGTTGATCTCTCTGCTTTTGAAAACTTAACTACAAAGAAAACAGAAACTTTTTTAGTTACCTATACAGGTTCTATTGCACAAGCCAATGTGCTTGATTCCTTATTTGAAGTAGCCAAGAGATTAAAAAATATTGACACCATAAAATTTAAACTTTATGGAGATGGAGCTTATTTTCAAAAATACCAAAAATACATTCAAGATAATAAGCTTGAAAACATTGAATTGATGGGTTTAGTTTCAAAAAATGACATTCCTCAAATACTAGTAAACAGCGATGTATTGTATTTAGGATTAAAAGATTCGCCTCTATATCGTTACGGGATTAGTCTCAATAAAATTTTTGATTATTTAGCTTCAAATAGACCCATAATATTTGCAAGTAATGCAAGAAACAATCCTGTGCAAGATTCTAAGTCAGGCATTACAATCAAGCCTGAAAATGCAGATGAACTTGAAAAAGCAATTATAGAACTTTATTCAATGCGCGAGGAAGATAGAAAGTCGAGATTTAACAATGGATTTGAGTATGTTAAAAACAACTTTTCGGTACAATTTCTCACTAATAAGTTAGAAAACCTTATAAATGGACTCCAATGACAGAAGAAAAAGAATATAACTGGAAAATTGTTACTCTATGGATGCTTATAGCTTATGCTTTTAGCTTTGCAATACGTATGATTTGGATAGCACAGTTTAGTGACAACCCATCATTTTTGTGGAATGATGAGCTTATGATAAACACAAATGATGGCTACTTTTTTG
>JAYEGK010000168.1:0-2434 GCA_034716265.1 Campylobacterota bacterium | reverse complement strand
TCTTTTATATTTTTAACATCTATTGTTCCGTTGAGATGTTTCTCAATAATTGTTTTTGACATGAACACCTCTACATAAGAGCTTCTAGCTCTTTAATATTTTCAACATCTATATTGTTTAAAAGTAAAGAGCTTTTTGAGAGTGTTATATTGTTCTCTTTTAAAATATCTAACTGTTGAACTCTATCTAAGTCAATAAAGAGTTCCTCGTTACTCAAAAGAATAAAGTCATCACCATGTACTCTAAATATAGTGGCTTTTGGATAGTTTATCTGTAAGTATTTAACAAATTTATTTAAAAGTTCATCTCCCTTTTGCCAACCATAAGAGTTGTTAAAGCTATTAAAATTATGAAGATAGAGTTTACAAACACAGCAAAACTCTTTAGTTTCAGTATGATGTTCTAAGATAAAATTGAGATATTCATTGTTATAGGCATCTGTTACTTGATCACGGAAAAAGTAGGAGAAACGCTCTTTTTCGATATCTGTTGTTGGAATTTGTGTAACATTTTTAGGTAACTCTATCTGAGATAATATTTTTATTGCATGTACTGTTATATCAGGGTGAAATTGTGTTCCAGCAAACTCTTGTAACTCACTTATAGCGTAATCGATATTTTTACGACCTTTATAGATACGGTTTGTAGTCATCGCATCAAAAGCATCAGCAATAAGTAATATATGGGAGAGAGTAGATATCTGATCGCCTTTTAAACCGTGTGGATATCCTGTGCCATCATATCTTTCATGATGTGCAATAATTATCTCAGCATGTTTTTTATACATAGGTATTTTAGCGAGAAGTTTATAACCAACAGATACATGCTCTTTAATCAATTTATATTCAATCTCATTGAGTCGTCCTGGTTTTAGAAGAATTGTATCTGGTGTAGCTATCTTTCCAATATCATGAATAATTCCCGCTTCATAAAGGAGTTCACAGTTTTCTTGAGATTGACCCATCTCCTGTGCTATGAGCTTTGCATAGGTAGCAACTCTTTGGGAGTGACCACCTGTATAGGTATCTCTATCTTCAATCATCTCTACAAATGATAAAATAGTAGTTTCAAAGTTTTTTGTTTTTTCAAGTTCCATCGCTATAATTTTATCTGTTCGTTCATGAACCATCTCTTCGAGATGAAATTTATAGTTTCTATTTTCACTCAGTTGTAGCAATCTATTTGCAGATTTATAAAGCTCTTGGTTCATTTGAGTATAGTCAAGAGGTTTTATAATATAACCGTTGATTCCAATACGAATAGAGTCTAGAAAATATTTTGTTTCACCATATGCAGATGTGATAATTATCTCTTGATCTGTATTTAGATTTTTTATCTCCTGAGACATAGATAAACCATCCATTATCGGCATCTGAATGTCACTTACTACAATATCAAATTTTTGATTTTGATAATACTCTAAACCCTCTTGACCATTTTTAGCACAGATAACTTGAGCAAAAAGTTTTTTTAAGTAGACTCCAACAGATTCTCTTAGAGTATCCTCATCTTCAACATATAAAACTATTAAATTTTTTGTAATATTTTTTAGTTCTTTTGCATTAATCATAATTTATCCCTTTTTAAATCTCAATCTCAATCTGTTCACCATCATGACTCAATGCTCTACTCAGAGCATCTTCTAGCTTTTCATATATAGATTCTATATCATCTGTTGCACTTAGCTGAGTGACCCCAAAAAAGAGATTTACACTATCGAGATTATCAGTTTTAGCTATAATTTTTTCAGCTAAAACTATAGCTCCACTGATTGATGTGTTTGATGTTAAAATTATATATTCATCCTTATTCATTTTACCAAAATAATCATTTAATCTAATTTTTTGATTGATAATGATACCTATCTCTTTGAGGTTTTGTGTTTGATTTTTTTGTGAATCAACTTTAAAGGAGAGTATGGAAAGGTCTGTTTTATATCTTTGTGAACGTCCAATCTCTTTTGTGAGAATATCCTCTATAAATGTTGTATTGTAAGCATCTGTGATGGTATCTTTTTCTAAAATATCGATAATATCTTTTGCATAGTCGTCTGATAGAGTAGTTGTATGATTTTTATCATAGATCATAATATCTTGGGAATAGAGAGTTTGTGAACTGTTTATATGATAGATAAGAATGATAGTGTAGATAAATGTAGAGAGTAAAACTATACCGATAATTATCGCTATGAACATCTCTCTATATATAAAATCAGCTGGGAGAGAGTGACTCATAATGATAGCTAATGCACCTTTACTTCCTGCAAATGTTAATGTATAGGACCATCTCATAGGAAGTTTCATTTTTTTTATCATACTAAATATAGAGATAAATCTTATAGATGTTGTGATGAAAAATATAATGATTATCTCAAGATAGTATGTTTTTAAGGTTTCTATATTGATAATATTTGAGATAATAATAAACACAATAC
>JAYEGK010000167.1:0-2438 GCA_034716265.1 Campylobacterota bacterium | reverse complement strand
GAGTTTAGACTCTTGTGATAAAGACTCATTTTGAAGTTTAAATCTTTTATTTAGCAGTTCTACCGTTTTTTTAAAAAGGTCTTTGATTATATCGGATGTTCCTGGAAAGCTATTAAACTCTATCATTCCATAGATAGTCTCCTCCTCCTCTAACACCACTGAAATATCATTCCCATAAATATCATTATTATCTTTTGGAACATCTTTTATAAACTTATTATCTTTATCAACACTAAAACTATAGATAAAACTATTGAGTTCATAGTTGTATTCAAAAAATGAGAGTTCAGTTACATCTGAAAAAAGAATATAAAACTTTAGAACTTCAATTAAGTTTTCATTTCTTATATCTAACTCTGTTTGTTCATTTATCTTTAACTGATAACCATTTAATGTCATATCTATCTCCTAATATTCCAATACCACTGTAGAGTTACTAAGTATATCCAAGTTTATTCTAAAGAGATCATTATTATTACAGCTAGAAACAGTTGTGTTCCACATAATGTCTGTAAAAACTTCTCCTGTCTCATCCGCTAACATATCTAAAAATACACACATCATAGACATAGGAAATGGCATACACACACCCATAAATGCACAACAATCAGCACAAAAAACTGCATTCATCTTTACAGGAATAAGTTGTTTAAAGATAGGAGCATCAGCGGTGCTTCCACAATCTAAAACAACAATAGTCATATCTTTACCAGGAAAACCATCAATACCAAATGCTTGTGATACCTGTTTAACATCATTTGCTATATCTTCAGATAAAACAGTTGAGATAGCTATTGTATCACTATTTATATCAAAACTGCTATCTTTATCTTTCATAACATCATCAACTACACTTTTAAAATGTGCAAAGGAGGATTGTCCTCCACTAGGGTCATAAAGTGCAAAAAAACCGACCTTATCTTGATCACTATACAGGTCATGTGCTTTAAGTAGAAAATCGTGTTGATCCCCAGTTTCAAACTCTTGTGTACAGCCATTTACCGCTATGGGTACAAAGTTGTTTACAACCTCTAAATCTCTTTCTATTATATTTGCTTTAGCAGAGATATTTGTAAACTCGATTGTATCAAAACTTAAGAGTCTAAACCAAAAAAACTCCTCTGTATATGTAGGAATGGTAGCTATAACATTGTTTGGTTGCGATTCAAAATCCCACACAAATACTATATCATCTTTTACCTCCTCTCCTAGGGGTATCTGTTCTAGTATAGAAAGGGCGATATCTTGAGAGTTTTCTTCATTAGGGTCTTCATTGATATAGTATTTTGAAGCACTTAAAACTGCTGTTTGAACTATCTTTTTAAGTTTTGTGTATTTTGTTCTAGCCTTAAGTTCATCCGATACGGTACCTATAAATATAATAGTAAAAGCGATAAGAAAAAAACTGATGAGAATCTGATCTATAAAAGCTGTTTTAAATTTTTTCATATTTTTCCTCACTATTTTAAAGATATAATGGATAGTAACCTAATTCTGTTATCAATTGAGTTAATATAACAGAGCTAAACATTATCGGTACCATAGCGACTATCTTTCTTTTTTTTATATTTTGAGTATAGAGAAGAGCTAGTGATTGGAGTGTTCCTGTTATGATAAGAAAAAGAGGAAACATTATATAGGGTAGAAATAGAGCCACTACCATCATATATTTTATATCACCACCACCTAAAATCATTGTAGGTTTGAGTAGTAACAGGAGTATAAAAAAAAGAAGTATCATTGTAGGTAGGATAAAGGAACTTATATCTATTTTCTCTTCTATTAGCCCAATAAGAAGTAACATAATAGTCATTCTTATAAGTGTAATATTTGGTACTCTGAATTTTGTACAATCAGTATAGGATAAGAAAATAGAAAATAGATAAAATAGAGTAAAAAACATCTTATGAAAGATAAAAAGGTGTTATTTATTCATTCATTATGTTATGAAGAGTTATATTAGCATCATTTTTAAGTGCATCAGTTTGCGTTTCCATCCAACCAGCAAAACCAGCAATAGCACCAATACCGACAAGAACTAATAACAAAGTTACAATGATAGTATCCATTGAACCCGTTTCATTTTTTAATTTTTTATATAAAAATTTAAACATATCTTTTCTCCGAAAGTTTACTTTACAAATAGATGTAAAGTAAACTAGATGTTAAGGAAATTTGCTAGTTGTTTAATTCTGCACTAATAGATGTGTTTGCATCTGATGTCATAGCATCCGATTGATCACTCATCCAAGTACTTAGTCCAACAACAGCACCAATACCAACAATTACTAATAGTAGTGTTACAAGGATTTTATCCATTGCACCTTTTTCACTAGATAATCTTCTTTTTAAAAAGTTTAACATAATATTCTCCTGTTTAGCGTATTTAGGTATATCTATATTGTCCCAAAGGATAAAATAGATTAACATTGTATTGT
>JAYEGK010000166.1:0-2442 GCA_034716265.1 Campylobacterota bacterium | reverse complement strand
TTCGAACTTTATCTCAAATGGTTCTTCAGATTCAACAACCTTGATAACAATACCTGTAAACTTTAGTTTTGCATTTTGATTGGCCTCTTTTTTATTTTGGGCATAGAGGGCAAGTTCCTGTTTTTTTCCTTTTATTAAAACAGTGGCGATGAAGTACTTCACCCTTTTGACACTTTTAATATCTCTTCAATAGTTGTTACTCCATCAACAGCTTTTTGGATACCATTTTCAAATATACCAATAAAACCATCTTTAGTCGCCTGTTCTTGTAGCTCCTCTTTAGAGGCACCTTTTGCGATAAGTGAGGATAGATCATCAGAGATAGTTAAAACTTCACAAATCATCTCTCGTCCCATATAGCCACTATCTCCACACTCCTTACACCCTGAACCTTTGTAAAACTTTGTAGTTTCAGGAATGAAGTGATTGACCTCCTCTAATATTGTCTGAGGAGGGGTATATATTGTTTTACAGTTTGTACATATTTTTCTAACAAGACGTTGTGCTTGAATAGCTACCAACGCACCACTAATAAGATAGTGAGCAATTCCCATATCAACCATACGGTGAATAGAACTTATAGCATCATTTGTATGAAGAGTAGAGATAACCATATGACCAGTAAGTGCTGCTTTTATCGCAATTTCAAGAGTCTCTTTATCTCTAATCTCCCCAATCATAATCTTATCTGGATCTTGTCTTAGTATAGATTTTAGAGCATCTGCAAAACTAAGACCAACTTTTGGATTTACCTGTACCTGTTGAATAAGATTCATTCTATACTCTACAGGATCCTCTACTGTGATAACTTTATCTTCTGTATTTCTTAGCTCATTAAGTGCACCATATAATGTTGTTGTTTTACCACTACCTGTTGGTCCTGTAACAAGGATAATGCCATAAGGGGCTTCTAAGCCTTTGATAAGTTTTTGATAACTTACTGAGTCCATACCTGCATCTTCAAGTTTTACAAGGGCTTTCTCTTTATCTAAAACACGCATAACGATAGATTCACCATATAAGATAGGAAGAGTAGATATACGAAAATCGTACTCTCTATCGCCAACTAACGTTGAAAAACGTCCATCTTGAGGTTTTCTTTTTTCAGCAATATCAAGATTTGATAAAAGTTTCAGTCTGGAGGCTAGGGGAGCATAGATAAACTTTTCAAAAAAGAAGATTTCGCTCAGTTTACCATCGATTCTAGCACGAACAACACAGTTCTTTTCAGTAGGCTCTATATGAATATCACTCGCTCTACCGTGAATACAAGATTTTAAAACAACATCGATAAGAAGAAGAATAGAGGATGTTTTTTCTTGATTATCTAAGGTATGTACTGCATTGAGTTCATCACTTATTTTTTTCATTAAACCTTTTACACTATCTTTTATCTCTATCTTTACAATATAGGATTGAATCTGTTTTTTTATCGCAAGTGCTATTTTAATAGGTTTTTTATAAAGTCTTTGAATAGCCTCTTGAGCATTGATATCAAGAGGGTCATTAAACACGATGGTAATACTTAAGTCATCCTCTATAAGAGGAAGTGCATTATGCTTTTTAAGTTGTACCAAATCTATAGTTGAGGTAAGTTTATAATCCATATCTATGGAATCTAAATCAACAAAGAGTATCTTTAACTCTTCGGCTAGATGTTCAAGGATAGTTCTTTCCTCTATATAATCATAGTTATTAATAATGGAAAGATCATATTTTCCATCTTTTATTTTATCCACTATAAAGCGAGTTAATCTTTCCATTGTCATAAAACCAGAAAGAGTAATATCTCTTAATATAAGGTTAGGATGAATACCTTTTGTTAAAAGTCTATCGACTTGAGATTTCATAATGGAACCATTTGCCAATAAGTCTGCTGTTATTCTATCCATTTTTTTCCTTTATCTATAAATATGTTTTTTTACTTGGAGATTTTTATAAAACTCTTCGATAACAATTAAATATGATTTTTTATGTTTTTGAGTATAGAGTTTATACATTATATCTTTATCCTCTTCATCTATGAGTGTATAAGAGTTTTGAGAAGAGCTATTTTTTAATTTTGAATAGAGGTCAAAAACTTTAGAGAAGATATGTTTTGTTGTTGGAAGATTTAAGGATGATATATCCTCTCCATCTAAAAGTGACCTATAAAGTAGTTTTTTTTGCATAAGAATAATAGAAAAATAAGCAGCATTAGAGCGTGCATCTTTTGATTTCTTGAGTATAACAATAGGTATGGAAAGTTTATCTATAAAGTTAGCTTTTAAACATGAAAATCCATAAAGAGAGATAAGTCCTTCATTGTTTCTAAATTTATTAAACTGACTTGCACCTTTTATACAGGCTTTTTTGTATTGTTTATTTTGATAGAGAGTAAACATACTCTCCTTTAAACTTCCAAAAAGATTGATAGAGATTATAAGAATAAGCACTATTTTC
>JAYEGK010000165.1:0-12122 GCA_034716265.1 Campylobacterota bacterium | reverse complement strand
GATAGATATGAGTGATTTTGATGAAGATGAAAACAGTGAAGAGGATGAGATAGCAAGTGAAGAGGAGAAAGAGGTAAACTCAAATATGGTTTTTGAGATAGGAAAAACTATATTAAAAGTAGAAAGCTCCTCTATTGCAGTTTTGAGATTGAGAGTAGAGTAGATTAAGTTAAGCTTTAATTTACACTAAAGGTATATAATTTAGAGATAAGGAGAAAAGATGAAATTAACCAAAATAATTATAACTCTATTTATAGCTCTATTTTTTAGTGCTTGTGGGTCTGATAATCCAGACTATACTTTAATAACAGATCCTATAAATCAGCAACAGGCAAGTCAAGAACAGCCGAGTACTCCATCTGGAGTTTCCTCCGCTATCGCTCCAGTGGACAGTTCATTTGCTGATGATATAGTTTTTTTCAATATACGGGCTATTGATGAACCTGAACAGCAACCAGTACAAGAGGAACAGCCATCTCAATCTAAAGCTAGAAAAGCAGATTCAAAAGATAATGAAGATAGTGATGATAGAAAAGATGATGCGGAAGAGGAGGAGGATGCAGATGATAAAGATGAAGATGATGAAGATGAAGATGAAGATGATGAAGATGATGAAGATGACTCAAACGATGAAGAGGATGACTCAAATGATGATGATTCAAGTAGTTCATCAAGTAGTACAACACCATCACAAACTTTAGATAACTACACTACACTAGGACATATAACAGTAACTTTGCAACAAAAAGAGTATCCTTTTGCAGTAGCTGGATATAACTATGGTGATAAAAATATGAGACCTAAATTACTTGATCAATTAACTGGATATCACTCTCTTTTAGTAACTGGATACCGTATAGTAGAGGATTCTTTAGATGTTACCTATGGTTCATTTGTATTGGAGATAGATAATATAGATATAGGAAGGTCAGGGAACTACCCAATTAGAAATAATATTTTAACAAATTCAGCAACAGCACCACAGATGGCATATGTAACAGTTGATAAAGTGGGAGATACAACAACTATTACAGTAATTGTAGATAGTTTTACTCTTTATGATAGAACTAAAACACAGATCTATGGAGCACAGTTTAACGCTAGTTTCACACTACAACAGTAGTTTTTATATATTGGGATTGATACCCAATATATAGCTTTCCTACATTCCTGGGATTCTAGGAATTTTTCCAAGTTTAGAGTTACGAGCATAAACTCCCCAACCCTTTTTCAGCCAGTGACCTACAAAAGGCATAGGGAACATCAAAGCACGTTTTTCATCTCTATAAACGAAGGCTGCACCATCTCCTGTATCCATTACACATAAAATATTTAAGTGTTCGTGATAGCCTAGGAACGATGAACCACCACTCTCTTTCTCTTTGATGTTATGCGCTACATTTCTAGCCATCACCTCTGCTATGTGACCCTGTTTTGCTCTCCACTCATAACCCTCTAAAGATGCTGTATCACCAATAGCATAGATATTATGAGCTCTGTTTAACTCTATATCTGTTAAATCAACATTTGAAAAATCATCAGTTTTTACAAATCCAGCTTCACTTAATGGTAAATCTGATTTTTTGATAACTTCATGACCATCTCCCGCAGGGATAAACATAGTAAAGTCTGATTCTAGTTTTGAATCATCTTCAAATATAATAGATTTTTTTTCAAATGATTTAATCTTTTTACCGTAGTGAGAATCAATATCCAACATATTGAAGATTTTACTCATCATCTTCAGAGCATTTGGACCCATACGTTTACCAGGTTCTGGCATCGGTGCAAAGAAAGTAAGATTATAGTTTTCTCTGATACCCTTCTTTTTCAAAAGATTATGAACATTAAAAAGTAACTCAAACCCTGGACCACCACGTACTGCTGATGTATCTTTTGGATTGCCACCAAAACCAAAACAGATATTACCTTTACCCATCGCTACTATCTTATCTACTTGATCACGAATAAGAAGTGCTTGTTCAGGAGCACCACAGATAGAGAGTGTATTTTCTAAACCTTTATGCTTCATTTTAGATGCACCCATCGCTATGATAAGTTCATCATATTTATCTAAAATAGTTCCACTCTCCAGTGTTACTTCCCCTTTTTGTGCTGAAATATCTTCAACCGCATCTATGATAAGATTGAAACCATGTGCTTCTTGTAACTCTTTTAGATCAACACATATTTTTTCATATTTTGTTTCACGAGTAGGAACCCAGATAGATGTAGGAAATATATAAAAAAACTCTCTATCACTTACTAAGGTTACCTCGTAGTTCTCTTTTCTTAAAAAGATTGCTGCTTCAACACCAGCAAATCCACCACCTAAAATTAGAATATTTTTCATATAGATCCTTTATATATAGTTAAAATTAATCATAGATATTATAACTAATGATGTTAAAATTATATTAATCTTATTAGTTTGATCGTCATTTTATAGTTATCATTCATATTTAACACACTTCTTGCTAAAATTTCATAATTAAACAAAGGAAGAAGATGAAAGCAATAGCACTATTTTCTGGTGGACTTGATTCTACATTAGCGATAAAACTTTTGATAGATCAAGGAATTGAAGTACTTGCATTAAACATAAATACAGGTTTTGGAAGTACAAATGATAGATATGATCATATGAAGAGTATGTGTGATCAAGTTGGTGCAGAGCTAAAAATCATAGATATTCAGAGTGAGTTTTTACAAGATGTTCTTTTTGATCCAAAATATGGGTATGGAAAAAATTTCAATCCCTGTATAGATTGTCATGCAAAGATGTTTGCAGTTGCAAAAAGAGTTATGGAGGCTGAGGGTGCATCATTCTTAATAAGTGGTGAGGTTATGGGACAACGCCCAATGAGTCAAAACAAAGACGCATTACAAACAGTTCTCAATGAAAGTAACTGTGATGGTCTTTTACTACGTCCTATGTCCGCAAAGATGTTAAAACCAACTATTGCTGAAGAGATGGGATGGGTAGATAGAGAAAAACTTGAAGGAATTACAGGACGCTCACGAGATAGGCAGATGCAGATGGTAAAAGAGATAGGTTTGGATAACTTTGAATCCCCAGGTGGAGGATGTCTTTTAACGGATGAGAATTTTGCTAAAAAGATGTTTGATTTTATAAAATATGATACTTTTGAGGTAAGAGATATTCCTGTTATGAAGTTTGGTCGTCACTTTCGTTTAACAGATGGTGCAAAGTTAGTTATAGGACGTAATCAGGAGGAGAACAAACATCTCCAAGAGATAGAGAATGATAAATATTATCATCTTAAAACAGTTGGTATTCCTGGACCACATGGACTTCTTAGTAAAAATGCAACAGATGCAGATAAAGAGTTAGCAACACAAGCACTTTTAGTCTACACAAAAGCAAATTTGCAAGATAGTTATAGTGTTGCTTATGATGGCAATGAAGTAAAGGGTTTACCATTTGAGTCACGTGAGATGATGAAACCCTTTTCAATTCAGTAAAAGGAGTATGATTATGGGTGGTGTTCATTTTGAATTTGAAGATTTTAAACAACTAATCTCTTTAAATATAGGAATAGCAGAGCGAATAGATGATAATCGTAAGGAGAGCTTTTCAGTTTTATATTGTGATTTTTCAGATATGCCTGATATAGAGGTGGTAAAATCTCTCGAACAGATATTAAGAAATGCTGATTCTGTTATAAATTATAAAACAGACTATTTTTTTATATTTCCATATACAGATAAATATGGAGCAAACTGTGTGAAAGAGATGTTTGATGATTTTTTTGGAAAATCTTTAAACTCTAGTGTTGTGAGTTATCCTATAGATGGTGAAAAATCGGAAAATATCATATTTTCTTTGCAAAATATAACAGATGAAAAATATAATAAAAGTTTAGATTATTTAGATAGATTTATCGAAGATATTGAAGAGTAAGATTAGATTCCGTATTAAGTTACGGAATCTAAATCGATTATTCCTCAAAAATAGTTGTTGTGTTGTTCCCTTCTTCTGAATTAGCTTCATCATGAGTCGTTGTACTAGTTGAATCTGTATTTTCATCATCACCGTTATCTGTAGTATTAGTAGAGTAAGTATAAGAGTTTTGAAGATCAGCTTCAGTAACTGTAACCATAGCATCATCAAAATTACCATCCATATTTGGATCTTTGATTAAAGCTTGTTCAAGTTTCATTGCCATCTCAGATGAACTTAGATTTTGAAAATCATCTTCTTTACTCATAGCTTCAAATTTAGCAACTCTTGTAGAGATCTCACCTAAATTAATATCAGTTGAGTTTTCATCTCTCATCTCTGCATATACAGCATTTGTTGCCATCTGTACTTTTGGTGTTGCTTCAGATGGAACTTTTAGTAACTCTTGGGCAGTAGCATTAGAGTCATCTAATTGATTTACTAACTCTTGGAGTTTAAGATCTCTATTCGCTTCGTTATCTACATAGTTTCCATTTTCATCTTTAGAGATATATGTAGAGATAGGTGTTACTTTGTCTTCATAAGAAACTAACTCCATATCAAGTTCTAAATCACCTTCGCTATATTGACCATCACCATCAACATCGATAAAACCACCCTCTACTTTTACAGGATAAACGATATCGTTTTCAAAAGAGTAAGTGTTTGTTCCATTATTTTGAGTTGCAGTTTGATTTGTTGGTTGCGTACTATCTGTAACAGTAGCACCATAAACCTTACCTCTTTCTACTGTAACAGTTTTTGCTTCATCAACCTGCTCTGCACTTGCTTGGTCTTGAGCATCATTCTCTGATGGTAAATTTTGAGTATCAGCAGGTAGCATTGATTCTGGTGTATCGTCACTATCTGAACCACAACCTGTAAAACCTAAACTTAAAGCAGATACAACTGCTAAACTAATTCCAAATCTATTCAATTTATTCATAATATTCTCCTGTATAGTTTTAAACTTAAAATAGTATATCACAAATTATATTAGAATTTCTTCCTTTTAAGGTTACTTTTTTTTATTTATCATTTTTTAGCTACACTTTCAAAATTAAAAAAACAACTATACTCTATATAAGGGAAAACAATTTGAACTTAATTATCGTGGAGTCACCAGCAAAAGCTAGGACTATAAAAAACTTTTTAGGTAGGGGTTATGAAGTTATCGCTTCTAAAGGTCATATACGTGATCTGCCTAAATCTCGTTTTGGGATTACAGTAGATGAAGAGACAAATGAACTTGTGCCTAAATACTCAGTAGCTAAAGAGAATGCACCTACTGTTAAGGAGATAAAAGCCCTTGCAAAAAAAGCAGATACTATCTATATCGCGACCGATGAGGATCGTGAGGGTGAGGCTATCGGTTGGCATATAGCGCACGCTATTAAAAAAGATCCAGAGGAACTTCCACGTATTGTTTTTCATGAGATTACAAAAACAGCTATTAAAAATGCACTTAAAAACTCTCGTAAGATAGATATGGATATGGTAAATGCACAGCAAGCTCGTCGTATGCTTGACCGTGTTGTTGGCTATAAACTCTCTCCACTACTTGCTTCAAAAATCCAAAAAGGTCTCTCAGGTGGTCGTGTTCAGAGTTCAACACTTAAACTTGTAGTAGAACGAGAGCGAGAGATTAAAGCATTTATTCCCGTTGAATATTGGAGTATAGATACTCTTTTTAAAACAAATATAGATGCAACTCTTATCTCTCATAATGGTAAGAAGATGACAAAGATGTCTATTGAGAATAAAGAGAGTGCTTTGAAAATAGAGTCAAGTGTAAATAGTGATAGCTATACTATCTCAAAGATAGAGACAAAGCAGCGTAAAAGTTCAACTCCACCACCATTTATGACGTCAACTCTGCAACAGACTGCATCATCAAAGTTAGGATTTACACCTAAAAAAACGATGATGGTAGCACAGTCTCTCTATGAGGGAGTAAAGACTCCCGATGGAACTTCGGGTGTGATAACTTATATGAGAACAGATTCACTCAATATGGCAAAAGAAGCAGTGGAAGCAGTTCGTGAGATAATTGTTTCAAAGTATGGCGAAAAGTATCTACCAAAAGAGCCAAAAACTTATGGTAAAAAGAGCAAAAGTGCTCAAGAGGCTCACGAGGCTATCCGTCCTACTATGCTTCACTTTACTCCAGAACAAGCGCAAAGCTTTTTAAAAGCGGATGAGATTAAGCTCTATCGTCTTATCTATGAACGTTTTATGGCTTGTCAGATGGAAGATGCTAAATTTGAGCAACAGAGTATTATCTTTAAGGGTGAAAACAACAGTTTTAGAGCAAGTGGTAGAAAACTAATTTTTGATGGTTTTTATGCAGTCACAGGAACAGAGGATAAAGATAAATTGCTTCCTATCTTGAAAGAGGGTGATAAAGCTCAGATTCAAAGCGTTAAACCTGAACAACACTTTACTGAACCCCCATCACGTTACTCTGAAGCGTCTTTGATTAAAAAGCTAGAGAGCGAGGGTGTTGGTCGTCCATCTACCTACGCTCCAACTATCGCAACACTTAGTGGACGTACTTACGTAAATATCGAGAAGAAACAGATTGTTCCTACTGAGATGGCTTTTACCGTTACTAAGATTTTAGAGGAAAATTTTGCTAACATCGTAGATATATCTTTTACGGCAAATATGGAGGAAAGACTTGATGAAGTGAGTGAAGGTAACGTCGATTGGCAGAAACTTCTGAGTGATTTTTACTTCCCATTTATGCAACAGATTGCAGATGGAAAAGAGAACATCATTTCACTCAAACTTGCAAAACCACTAGGTCGAATGTGCCCTAAATGTGGCGAGAGTGAGCTTCTTCTACGTTCTGGTAGATTTGGAAACTTTATCGCTTGTAGCGGTTTTCCAAAGTGTAAACATACAGAACAGTGTGACGATGAAGGAAATGCGGTAGAGGTAAAAGCTGAAAAAACGGATGAAAAGTGTGACAAATGTGGCAAAGATATGGTTGTTAAAAATGGACGTAACGGTAAATTTTTAGCGTGTTCAGACTATCCAGATTGTAAAAACACTAAAAGTCTTGATACAGATGCCAAAGTCTCTGAGACACCTTGTCCCGATTGTGGTGGAAAACTTCTTTATAAACAGTCACGTCGTGGCGCTTTTTGGGGATGTGAAAACTATCCTAAATGTACATTTATCTCTAAGTTTGAGCCTACGAACATTAAGTGTGAAGAGGAGGAGTGTGATGGTGTTTTAGCTCCAAGAACTTATAGAAATAAAGAAGTATATGAGTGTGTAAAGTGTAAAAATCGTACACCTCGAGAAGAGGAAAAAACTGAGGAGAAAGTTTAAACTATGAAGATAGGGATTATCTCAGATACGCATAGAAAAGTTAAAAAAACTAAAAAAGCTCTCGCTCATCTCATTCAAAATGGAGCAGAGTTTATTATTCACGCTGGTGATATAGTTGAAGTTGAGATTTTACAGATGCTAAAAAACTCTTCACTTGATTATATAGCTGTCTATGGAAATAACGACCATCACCTGATGGAGCATCACGAAAATTTCAACCTTGTGCAAGAACCCTACTATTTTAATCTTGCAGGGTTAAAATTTAAACTGATGCATCTTCCCTACTACATGGCACCCGATGCGGATGTTGTAGTTTTTGGTCATACACATCATTTTCAATCTGAAATGAATAGCGGAAAACTCTTCTTAAACTCTGGTGAAGTGTGTGCTAGAAAAAAGCCTATTTCAGAATTTGCCATGCTTGAGGTTTTGGATGATAAGTTTGTTGTTACTCATTATGAGAAGGGTGATGATGAGGTTGTTTTTAGTGAAACACTCTATAAGCACTCAAGAGTAAAATAATAACTTTACTCTTTTTTATTTGTACTTTAAATTAAGGAAAAATATTTTAAAATCGTCATAGGAGTTATTATGCTTATACGATTTTTTCTACTTTTTTTTATCTCTCTTCAAGTTTGTGCTGATATAGTTGTTAACGATGAAAAAGATAGCTATCGTGATTTTTCAATATCATACTTTTTTGATGATACAGATAAGATGAGTATCAAAGAGGTTTCTAAATATAACTTCACTCAAACTATTCCAAGTCAATTCACTTTAGGCTACACAGATAAAACTATATGGTTTAAATTAGAGATAAAAAATAGAAGTCAAACAAGTGACTTTGTATTCTCTTTTAGTGAACCATTTTGGGATAAATTTACTCTATATAATTTTATACAAAATAGCTGGAAGGAACAACAAGCAGGGCTTCTCACTCCACTAGCTAAACGCGAAATAGAAGACGCTTTTCCAGCATTTGCACTCACCATAAATAGTGGAGAGACAAAAACCCTCTATATTAATGCTCAAACTGTAAATGGATACCTTGGAGCTTTTGAACTCTACAAAAGTAAAGAGTTTTTTAGACCAAGTAGATTTGATATAAATACTTTTTATCATCTCTATACAGCTATATTAATGATTATTATACTCTTAAATCTCTATCTTTTTTTAGAGATGAAAGAGCGTATAAATGCATACTATATTGGATATGTAAGTAGTTATCTCATTTTTGTAAGTATGTTTAGTAGCTCCTATCTTTATTACGGATTCTCAGGATGGAATCATGGGCTTCATACTGTTGGTGCAATAGTTCTGATGTTTATATCTCTATTTTCCAATAGTTTTCTTAACCTCTATAAAAACTATCCTTTTATGAATAAAGTATTTAAATTATTTACTCTAATATTTGCTATTTTTGCTCTAATGATGAGTTTAAATATCCCCTACTTTACACTTGTTTTTAATATTTTTTCTTTTTTCTTTATGTCATCTCTCTTAGTAATGGCTGTGAAAACTTCATCTAAAGGTAATATACAATCAAAATATTACCTCTATGCTCTCATTATCTATATGCCAACGATGGGAATGATGGTTCTTAATTTTGATAGTCTCTTAGTAAATAACGATATAACAAGATACTCCTTTTTAGCTGGGGCTTTAATTGAAGTTATACTTTTTTCCTTCATTCTTACTAGTAGATTTCAGATTGCAAAATATGACAAAATTCGTCTTCAAGAGGAGCTCTTAATTCAAAAACAGGAGAATGAAAAGCATCTTGAAAAAAAGATAGAAGATAAAACAAAAGAACTAAATAAATCACTTACTCTCTTAAGTGAAAATGTAATCTCATCAAGCAGTGATATAAAAGGAGTGATTACTAATATAAGTCAAGCATTCTGCGATATAAGTGGCTACACAAAAGAGGAGTTACTAGGAAAATCTCACAATATTATTCGACATCCAGATATGAATCCACATTTCTACAAAGAGATGTGGAAGACAATTAACTCAGGAAAAATTTGGCATGGAGAGATGAAAAACCTTAAAAAGAGTGGCTCTTATTACTGGGTAGATGCTACTGTTATTCCTGAGTATGATGATGATAATAATTTTTATAGATATACTTCAGTAAGTGTAGATATCACAGATAAAAAAGCAAAAGAGGAGTTTATGGCAAATATGAGTCATGAGCTAAGAACCCCCTTAAATGCTATTATCGGTTTTAGCGGTATCTTAAATAAAAAACAGAGTAACCCCGAACATAGAGAGCTTTCAAAACAGATAAATAGTAGCTCAAAATCACTTCTAGCACTTATAAATAACATCTTAGACTTAGCAAAAATAGAGAGTTCAAGTTTCATTATAGAACCATTGGCCTTTAAAGCTTATGATGAGATAGTAGATTTTTCTCATCAGTTTGAAGGTTTAACTGCTAAAAAGAGTTTAAGATTTAAAAGCCTTATAGGCGATAATTTGAAAAATAGATTCTTTGGTGATTGGCAGAGAATTACTCAAATCATCTTAAACCTAGTTTCAAATGCAGTTAAATTCACTCCAAAAGATGGTGAAATCATATTTGATATCGATTATAAAAATGATTCTCTTATAATCACTGTAACCGATAGTGGAATAGGTATGAATAAAGAGACTCAGGATAAAATCTTTAAACCCTTTGAACAAGCTGATGGTTCAACTACAAGAAAGTATGGCGGAACAGGATTAGGTCTTAGTATTACTCAAAATTTAGTTGAACTTATGGATGGTACAATAGAGTTAGAGTCTCAAGAGGGAAAAGGTTCTACTTTTAGAGTTACTATCCCTCTTGAGAAGATTCAAAGTAGTGAAGAAGAGATAGATAAACCAGAATTTATACAAGAGGATAAAGAAAACTCTTTAGAGGGTCATATTCTTATAGTAGAAGATAATAAAACAAATCAGATGCTTGTACGAATGTTAATAGAGGAGTTTGGATTAACATCTGATATAGCCAATGATGGAGTAGAAGCTATAGAGATGTACAATCCAGATATACACACTTTAATCCTCATGGATGAAAACATGCCAAATATGAATGGCATAGAAGCTATGAAAATTTTAAAAAAGAGGTATCAAGATAGATGTACACCGATAGTAGCACTTACAGCAAATGCGATGGAGGGCGATAAAGAGAAATTTTTAAATTTAGGGATGGATGGTTATGTAGCTAAACCTATTGATGAAGATGAGTTGTATCATGTTATAAAAGAGTTTTTGGTATCTATATGAAATTTTTAGTAAAAGTCATTCTTGGTCTAACTTTAATACTTTCTTTTGTGCAAGCAAACGAAAAAGTCTCTCTACAACTTCTTTGGAAACATCAGTTTGAATTTGCTGGTTTTTATATAGCTAAGGAGAGAGGCTTTTACACAGACCTTGGCTTGGAAGTTGAGATCAAAGAGTTTAATTTTGGGATGGATATAACAAGTGATGTTGTGAATGGAAAATCAGATATTGGAATTGGAAGTTCTTCTGTGATTTTAGATAAATTAAAGGGTGCTAAGATCATGCTTTTAAATGCTCTTTATCAAGATTCCCCCCACGTGATAGTTTCTAAAAAAAGAGAAGATTTACAATTTGTAAAAGATTTTAAAAATAAAAAAATCATGCTAGAGAGCTCCTCTTCTATGGCAGCTCTATTGTCTATGATGCGAATACATAATATACAAACAACTGATTACAGAAGTATAGCCTACAGTTTCAAAACTTCTAAAAAGTGAAAAAGAGTTGCAATCTTTAAATGAAACATTAGAGCACAGAGTAGAAGAGGAGCTGAAAAAAAACAAACAGTATCAAGAGCATCTATTTGAACAAGCAAAAATGGCATCTATGGGAGAGATGATAGGAAACATCGCACATCAATGGAGACAACCTTTAAATGCGATTAGTTTAACAGCAAGCAACCTTTCGATCCAATGTATGATGGGTAATATGAATAAAGAGTTTTTTGAAAAAGAGTTAGGTTTAATAGATGAGTACTCTCAACATCTCTCTAAAACAATCGATACCTTTAGAAATTTTTTAATGGAGAAAAAAGAGTTAACAGAGATTATACTTCAAGAGAGAATAGATATAAGTACCAATATAATAGGTATAGCATTAAAAGATAACAACATAGAGCTACAAGTAAATATAGACAGAGATAATCCTATAAAGATAAAAATCATTCAAGCAGAACTCTCCGAGGTGATTATCAATATAATAAACAATGCAAAAGATATACTCCTAGAAAAGAGTATAGAGAACCCTTGGATTAAGCTAAATTTAATTCAAGAAGAGAGGAAAGTGATCATTACAATCGAGGATAATGGAGGGGGAATACCAAAAGATGTACGGCCTAAAATATTTGAAGCATACTTTACTACAAAGCATCAATCAGAGGGAACAGGATTAGGACTACATATGAGTTATAAAATAGTTACTGAAAGTTTAAAAGGGAAGTTATGGGCTGAAAATAGTGAGAATGGGGCTAAGTTTTTTATAGAGTTACCTTTAAATTCAAACTAAAGTTTTTATTAATAGATTTAGGTTACACTAATAAAATATTTAAAAAATGAGTACTTTTTATAGAGGGAGAGTGATGTCCAAAGAGATATTTCTATGTTCAATATGCAACATAAATAGCGGAACATGTAAAGAGGATTGTAAATTCTGTTCTCAAAGTGTGCGCTATAAAGCAGATATAGAACGCTACAGACAAAAAGATATAGCGCTTATTCAAGAGGAAGCTGTAAATGCAAGAGATAATGGTGCGTTAGGTTTTTGTCTTGTAACAGCC